>JAITCT010000110.1 GCA_031282925.1 Dysgonamonadaceae bacterium
CAATGGAAAAGTGAACTTACTCGGATTTCAGTCTCCGGCCAATATACAGGGAACGGAACTCAACTTAGACGCCATTTTCTTCTACAAGAAACCGGCCGGATACATCAAACCCACTTATCCGGTTGAACCTGTGTGTACCGGCGGAAAAGCAGGAGAGTTAACCTTCCGATTAGACAGCCGCCCGCATACCGGCTCGGATACCAAATTGAAAATCGAATGTACTTTCTCCAATTATTTCGCCAACAGTCTTTTCGTCAAACTTAAACTTAACGGCGTAGAGGTTGCAGGCCAATGGAAGCCGGCTGGCGTTGACCCGCAAAACAGTCAGCGGTATCTAATTACCGTTCCCGCCGCCGAAATTTCCGATTGGAAGGAAGGCGCAATTCTTGACTTGAGTTTTAGTTATAATGGTGAGACTGTCAATACAATTACCTCCGGCTCAAACAGCGGTAAGCCCATCCTGCACCAAACAGGCACGGGCGTAGAAATAAACGACGTAACCTATTTGCCCGACAGCATCACAAACGGTTCCAATTTCTACATTATTTCTATGGACACGGAGCATGAAACATCTATTGGAGCGCAGAAAGTGAAAGAAAAGAACCTGTTAAACGACATTGAAATATGGCCGGACGGTCGATCATTAGTCGGCGGGAACCGTAGCGGCAGAAATGCATGGGGCGTAGCCGGTTCCTCCTGGGTGTCTTTCGATGTTGTGAATGATAAGAGTGGCGGCACTTTCGTTACCGTTCCCAACAGCGAGAATTTTCCCGGCGGAATGCCTAACCTCAAGGATATTACAGATAACCCCGACGATTATTATTTCCACTTCGCCATCAAAAGCCCTTTAAATCAACATCAGGCGGGTTGGACTTTGATATTCTACAGCGACAGCACCCCCGCCACTGCCAATGGCGGCGGCTTGCAGTATTATATCGGCCCCGAAAAAGAGACTGTGCGCGGTATGGCCTGGTTAGGCAACTATACTCACAACGATGAATGGCAACATTTTGAAATTCCTGTTTCGCAGATGGTTGCGAGAGGATATAAATGGAACGGGCCCTTCTCTGCCGGCGTCAAAAAAAACCTGATCGGTTTTTACTCGCCGGGTAACACGGAGGGAACGGAACTTAACTTAGACGCCATTTTCTTCTACAGGAAACCGGCCGGACACATCAAGCCCTCTTATCCGGTTGAACCTGTGTTTACCGAAGGAGCAGCGCAGCATATTGACTTCAAATTAAACAGCCGCTCGGAAGACAAAATGAATATTGTATGTACTGTCAAAGGATTGTTGCAGCAAGATTTCGTTCTCTCCAATGCTTCCGTCAAACTTGAACTCAACGGCGTAGCGGTTGCAGGCCGGTGGACGATGACGACCCCGTCAACCCTGGGAAATGGGCAAACATATTTCATTACCATTTATGCAAGCGAAGTTCAGGGATGGAAGGAAAATGCGATTCTCGGTTTGAATTTTTGTTATCAGACGGTGAATAATGGTATTGTGGAAAATAATAACGTAATTACCGAAGGCCCGAACAGCGGTAAGCCCATCTTGCATAAAATAGGTACGGGTGTAGCGATAACCGGAATTGATTTGCCCGACAGCATCACAGCGGGATCGGATTTCTACATTATTTATATGAACGAAGAGATCGAAGCGATCCTCGGAACGAAAGTGCGGCAAAAGACTTTGCTCTCCGACATTGATATATGGAACGGAAATATGACAGCCGGCACATGGTACGATAGCGACGTAGATGCATGGGGCATGACCGTAACCAAACCCTGGTTGTCTTTAAAAACTACTAATGATAAATGGAACGGCGGCGCTATCGTTGCGGTGGATGCGGATAGGGTTGCCTCGCTCAAGAATATCACGGATCACCCCGACGATTATTACCTCCACTTCGCTGTCAAAAAACAGCTTCAGCCGCAATGGTGGGTTTTCTCGCTCTACTCCTATGAAAAAGACCCATTTTCTTGGAAAAAAGAAGACAACCTGAAGGAGAATGTGCGCTATTATGTTGGTGCTAACGACCCCTATGTGGGGGAGATGATACACGATATTTTCAATTTTGAGTCGTTACCGGCAATTTATCACTTGGGAAACTATGCCGACAGCAAATGGAGTCATTTCGAAATTCCCGTTTCGGAACTGTGCTCGCACGGATACAAATGGACTCCACCGGTGGTTGCCGACAAAGGAAGGATTTACCTGTTCGGTTTTAGGCAATCTAATGGTTCTCTAATTGCGGATGACAATTATGGAGGACAAATTGAGATGGACGCCATATTCTTCTACAAGAAACCGGCTAAATGACGTTGATTAACCGTTGGAGGGAAGCGCGTAGCATTTCCCCTCGCGGGCGGCAGAAAAACGCCGAACATGTTTGCAGTATTACGTATAATTTAATTAGTTTACTTATAAAGTTGTTACCAATGAAAAGAAAGTATTTATCAGTATTGTTTTTTAGCATAGCCTGTTTTCCGGCTTTTGCAGTGTTGCCCGACAGTATCAAAAACGGGTCGGATTTCTACATTTTTTATATGGATAATGCGAGCCAAAATACGCTTGGTTCGAAAGTGAAGGTACCCAAGATGATTCGCGACTATGATGTATGGTCTTTTTCGCTGGACGGCGATATACCTTTTGGCGTCGCAGGTGCATGGGGCGAACTCGTCATTAATAAAAATGATTCTTATACGGCTTTTAGAGTTAAAGAGGGCGGGGCTTGGAATGGCGGTGCTATCGTTGCCAAACTTAATGAGTTTTCTCCAGTGCCGGACCTCACGCCTGTT
The DNA here is from genome assembly GCA_031282925.1 of Dysgonamonadaceae bacterium. Lineage (GTDB taxonomy): Bacteria > Bacteroidota > Bacteroidia > Bacteroidales > Azobacteroidaceae > Azobacteroides. The sequence continues at coordinate 2,803 of JAITCT010000110.1, forward strand.
ACGGATAACGCCGACGATTATTATTTTCACTTCGCTATCAAAAGCCCGATTGATCAACAGGACGCAGGTTTGATTTTGATATTCTATAGCGACAGCACTCCCTCCATTGAGGAAGGGGGGGGATTGAAATATTATGCCGGTCCAGTTGACGTTACCGGCCAAGTTGATAACGGAACATGGCGCCCCAACTCGTTCGGCTATGCGCACGACGGCCAGTGGCACCATTTCGAGATTCCCGTTTCGCAGATGAAGGATGGAGAGTATCGCTATCAATGGACCAAGCCATTGCATACATGGGGCGAGGACAATGGAAGAGTATATTTGCTGGGTTTTCAATCTCTACCTCATGTACCGGGAACGGAAATAAACCTTGACGCTATGTTTTTCTACAAGAAACCGGCTGGTGCGGCAGGCGGAATAACCCCGCCTTCCGTTGAATCGAATACGCTTTCGGTCTATCCGAATCCGGCGGACAATACTCTCTACATCAAAGGCGGCGGTAATGTTGCCGCGCGTATCCATGATTTGACGGGGAAAACGGTTTTGTCGCGGGTATTATCCAAACCGGAAATTGATGTTTCGGGACTTTCACGGGGACTCTATTTCTTAACGGTTAATAACCGGACGGTCAAATTCATTAAAAATTAGATTCGCAACAGTCAGGGCTGGTTTTGTAAGCGCAAAGGCACGAAGATACGTAATGTTTCTTTGTGCCTTTGTGTTTTCGTGGTTTCTCTGTTGGCGCGAGGCGAAATTACTAATTAATTACGAATTACGTGGAATGTGAGAATCAATGGATTATGTCCTCATCGCCGGCAACATTTTGGTTTTTGCCGGCAGAAACTAAAATGTTGCCGGCAGAAACCGCATTTTTGCCGGCAAAAAACCACTTTCTGCCGGCAGAAACCAAAAAGTTGCCGGCAAAAACCAAATTTCTGCCGGCAGAAATCGAAATATTGCCGGCAAAAACCATTTTCTGCCGGTAGAAACCGGAGTATTGCCGGCAGAAAACCACTTTCTGCCGGTAGAGACCGGAGTGTTGCCGGCAGAAAACCACTTTTTGCCGGCAGAAACCTGAATGTTGCCGGCAGAAAACCACTTTTTGCCGGCAGAAATCTGAATGTTGCCGGCAGAAAAATGATTTTTGCCGGCAACAATCGGCAATCTGGGATGATCGGGGCGCACACATGGGTGCGCCCCTACCTGCAACCGATAGATGACGCTCAAATTTTTTTTAAGATATTATTTGTTTTCGAGAAATTTTCCGGTTATTTGGGTTTTGCTTTTTCTGGCTCGCTGATTTGAAATGCACTACCGCGTTAGACTGACTTTGACGCTTATCCCGAAACTGGATTTGGATACGGGATAGGCCGTTGCCGAAACCAAAGGTTTGCTGACTTGCCTGTCGAAAAATGCCTGCAGGGTAATTAACCGGCTTAGATTGTAATCGGCCGAAAATTTAATGGTGGTTTGCGAATTTCCGCTCGTGGCTTGCGTCAAATAGTCTTGAATCTTGCGAATCAGGTTTTGCGTCATGTTGTAGGAAATGTCGGCTTTCACGTTCAGTTCGTTGTTGAAATTGGGGCCGCCGGTTTTCCTGATTTTCAATATGCGGTTGAAATTTTCAAAGCGATAGCCGGTACCGAATGTGAAATTCTTCGTCTGTGATTCTACGATTTGGTAGGCGGAAACATTGAGGTTGACATTCCGGTTGGTACTGTATTTGAGCGAAATACTCATGTTGTTTTGGAGCGTGGAGCTAAGTCCCAGCAGCGGATTGAAGGCTTCGACAATACTGACGGCCGTAATATCGTAGGGCGAAGACGGGTAGGGGCGGTTGCTCGTTACGTTTTGGATAAATCCGATGCCGTCTTCTTCCGTGCCTACCCAGCTCAGGAAGGAGTTGAAAGCGCCGACACTGTAAACGCTCGTGTAGGCATGTTCAAGCATGAAAGACTTGAAGTATTTGTTAATCACGGGAATTTGCAGCAATCCGTCGTAAGTGATTTTCCAGTTGGGCAACAGTTTTTTCAGTGAAGGGAAAGCCGAGAGGCCGACCGATTTGGCGTTTTGCCCGGTATAGGCCGCAATGAAAGCCGGAATCAACACATCGGTCGAGTTAAGGTCAACATTGCCGTTTTGAGGGTCGAAAGGCTGTCCGGCCAAAGGGTCGTCTTTCAGGAATCCGGCGTCGGGGTAAACAGTCCGGCCGTACACTTGCCGCAAACGGCCGGCAATCGTTTCCCTGTTGTTGATGAAAGCGTCGAACGCTTCGGAATGATAGCCGTTATTGGCGTCGCCCGATTCGAAAGCCGAGCCTATGCTGATGGTGGTCATTTTGAAGTCGCCGGTGAATTTGCGGGGCATGGAACTCAAATCGTTTCCATACATGAAATAGGTTTGCTGCCTGTCTGTCCTTGACCGCGTGGCATTCAAAACGATGCGCATACCGGCAAGCGGTTCCAGGTTGGCCGTGAAAGTGAAAGTACCCGTTTTGTTGAGCGTGGCCGGGGTGATGTTGTTTTCAATCGCTTCGTTTTTCATCAGCCAGTCGTTCTTTTTCGCTCTTTCGATATAACTTTCACCGGCCAGCCCGAAAGCAAAATCCAAACCGGGCGCGTTGCCGGCCGGCGTGGCGCCTTGCCCGAAGAAATCGCCGATATAGGGCTGGAAATTGGGAAGCATCATGTCTGTTCCTTCGTTGTATGAAAAACCGATTGACCTCACCATCATCAGTCCCCGCGCCGCATATTGCAGGGTTTTGTACCAGGTTTCATCGCCAAGTGGCGGTAACTGGGAAATGACGACTTTCAGGTTTACCGAATCCTTGCCCTGTATGCTGATAGAGTTATTATCGACGGTTTTGTATTTGATGGGGTATATTTTGCCTTTTTCATCCCGCGCCGTGATGCGCAGGCGGCTGTTATCCAACTGATGGGCGAGTACGGTTGCCGAATCGGGCATCAGGGCGACCGTGCCCTCGTATTTCTTCTTTCTTTTTTCCGCTTCCGCTTTTTTTGTATCATTGGCCTTTGCATTAGCGCCGCCTGCTCTTCCGGCGCTGTTCCGGGCCTGCACGCCTTTTGAAGCCGTGAATTTTTTGTTTACCTCTGCCAGGAATTTGGATTTATTATACAGGCTCAACAAGTCGAACTGGATATTTTCGATTCCAACGGTGCGGTTATTGTTGATAATATTTCCCATTTCAACGGCTTCCGTTTCGCTACTGTTGTCGTTACTGAGCGTAGCGCCTCTTTGCCAGCCGTATCCGCTGTTGAACGTCAGAGAGCCTTTGATGAAATTGAGCGCCGGAATGTCGTTGAAAGGAAGCGCGTAGGTAGCCGAAAACGTTTGTTTGTATTCCATCGGGTCGCCCATATCGCGGATGTCCTGCCATACGGATTTTTTCCGTTTCATGTACTCGTCATCCGGCAAAAGGCTGTCGTCGGTTTGTTGTTTGAGGGTTTCTATCCGCGCGTTTGTTCCCGAATTGAACATCAGGTTCAGGTTTTTCGTCAAACTCCACTGGGCTTTCAGCGACCGGTTCCAGTAAAAGTCATCGCGGAACGAAGGCGGAATCATGTTTACGCCCGATTCGCCCAAATCCCTCAGTTGCACTTCGTAATAATTCCGGGTTCTTTCCAGGTTAAGTTCCAACGATTTCGGCAGATAGCCTATTTCAATGCTTTGCAGAAATCCTGTGCCTGACCGCGACGAGGCGTTTTGGGAACGCGCCTGTCCTCTTTGTCCTTCCTGTTTATTGTTGCTTTTTACGAAAGGTTTCCAGGGTTTGAACATCGGCGAGTAGGAATAATTCAGGTTCAAAGCATCGGCGGTTGTCTGTTCGTATTGAGTGGTAGCATCCTGCATATAATTTTCAACATGCGAATAGTCGAACGAAAAATTTGCCGGATCGTAAGGCATCGGGAGTTTGCTTCGGATGTCCGCCCTGATATTGTTGAAAGAGATTGATTTGGTCGTTTTCCTGTTCTGGGCGAGGCTTTTAATCGAATCCCGTTCCGCTTTCGTTTCCACGGCGTCTAAAGCGTCTTTCAGCAAAACGTCCTGGTCTAAGGGATTGTATTTCGGGCTTACAACGTCTTTCGTATAGGAATAGTAGAACGGAAGGTTGATTTTGGCCTTTTCGGGGAAAAACCGGCCAAGGTCAATTTGCGAAGCGATATTGTACTGGTAAACATCGTCAATGTTCCTGTCCATAATACCCTGGTCTAAACTGCCGAATCCCGCCGTTTCTTTCCGTCCCGAAAAACTGACCGAACCCAGGTTGGAAAGGCCGACATACAGGTTGGCATTTCCCGCCCAGCCGCCGTCCTCGTTGAAATCGGTCAAGCGCAGTTCGTTTACCCAGATTTCGGCAGACTGGGTGGCGCGCGAATTGTTGCGGACGCCAATCATGATTACTTTGATGTTGGAAATGGTGGGGTTTCCTACGACGCTGACTTTATTCATCGGTTTTTCGGGGTCGAAAATGGAAAAGGGCGTATAGTAAGTAACCGTCGAACCGGCTTTCCGTTTTTCCTTGTTTCTTTCCAGTTTGAGATTAGTGAGCAGTTCAAACGGGAAATCAATCATGTTCGATTCCGGCCAGACGGTTTGCCTTGCTTCGGATGATTCGGTGTAACGTCCCGGGGGGGTGAGCTTCAACGGTACTTCATATTCGTAGTAATGGCTCTTATAGTCCGAACCCAAACGGATGAATACGGATAAATCGTTGTCCTGCAAATCGGTCGGCAGGTCAATCAGTTTTTCGGCATGGGTAAACATTTGCAAACGGCGGTACTGGCGCGTGTCTAATCCGGTGGATTTGTAAATCGCGCGGGCGTCGCCCTGCGAAAGGTTGTTAATCCGGAGCGACATGGACTGTTCGTTTTGCTGGCGCAACTGGGTTTGCCCGGGGTCTAAAATCCGGTTAACGCCCGGAGGCATGACATAATTGACCGGTTCTTTGCTGCCGCTTTCCTCAATGTTTACCGTGGACATATTGATAGTCCCGTTCCCCTGTGGCGGCGATTTGGGGTCGAAGAGGTCTTTTTGGTAAGTGCGCCACTGGCCGTAATCGAACTGGAGCGTCCCGAAACGGAGAATGACGGAATCCTGAAAATCGGTCAGGAACATCCTTACGAAACGGATTGTTTTGAAATCGGCGATGTTACCGACTTTCTTTTCGTATTCGCTGATGGGAATTTTGAACTGATACCAGGCAACCGTCTCATTTTTACCGTTTTTCAAATAGGGTTTCACTTCCATTTTCTGAACGATGAAATTTTTGCCGACAACCATGCTGTCGGGGCGAATCGATACCTTGTACTGGAAATATTTTTCGGCTTCGTTGAGGGTATTGTCCTGGTTAATGTCTTCCACGTCGGGGACAAGCCGTGCGGCGGTGCTGTAATTTTCGGGCGAAGTGGAAGCGTCGGCCGAGTTTCCTTCCACGCCGTTGTAATGCTTGTATCTTCCGAGAACGGGCAATTGCCGCGCATCGTAATCGCCTCCCCTGAAATAGTGATAATTATCGCCGGCCGGGTCATTGTAGGGAGAAAACGGGTCGTCCATCATGTTTTCCCTTGTTTCGGGGGAAAGCACGCGGTTCAACTCCGTCAGGTAGCCTGCATAGGTATTGAAAGTAAATTCCCTTTCGGTGGGCAAACCGTCGAATCCGACGTCCTGCATTTCCCTTGCGCCGTCGGCATTTTCAAAAGCGTAAACCAAGGATTGCTGCTGGGGAACCCATCCCCAGACCGTTTTTGCGAGCAAGGCCGTGTCGCCGCTTGCCGGCATCCCGTTTTCAAAGAATTTCTTTTCATCTTTCAATACGTCTTCCGAAATTTCGCCGAGGTTGAAATACAAATCGCCGCCGTGTGCATTATCTTTTCCGATAAACGGGTCTAAAAGCCAAAATTCGAGGGTTTCGATGTTGTTGGCTTCAAAATCGGTATTCCCGCTTTCGATGCGGCGGGTGATACCGCCCCAGCGTTTTTCCGGCTCGCTCAGCGTTCCGTCGGGATTCATACCCAAAGCGTCCAAATTATAGGGGCCGCGTTCGCGGGGATAATAAGCGAGGTTGAGTACGGGAATGGTTGCGGATTCCCCGAAAGTCGGGTCTTTATCGGGGAAAAGTTCGCTCTCCGGTATTTCACGCACGTAGTGGTCGGAGAGCTGATCCAAATCGTTTTTGATATGGGTCGGCGTTAACGAAGATTTGCGGGTAAACAAGGCGTCGATGTGATACCAGGCCAGCAACGACCGGTTTTTGCCGTAGTCCGTGTTGTTTGATTTCCCGGATTCTTCAAACATGGAAGGAGTTGCGGCCAAACTCCATGCATAAGGCGTACGCAGGTCAACGGTCTGTTTGGCCTGTTCAAAATCGTCGATGTATGAATAATTTCCACCGTATTTGCTTTTGTAATGTCCGGGAATCAGGCGGGCATACTCGGCGGTGAGCGTGATTTGGGACGGTTCGGTGAGTTCCAGCAAAGGTATTTTGTCCAGAACGTTGGTCAGCCACTGCGATTGCGTTGCGTAATTGACGTTGAAACCGAACAGGGTATTGTTGATGGATTCCTGACCGGGTTCTGTTTTCATCGTGAGCGGCATTTCGCTCAGGTTCATGACGGTAGCTCCGATGTTGAACTGCTTGTTTACGGCGTAATTCAGGTTCAGCCCCATCATGGTTTTCCGCTGCATTCCGAAAGCGGAACGGTCTTCGGACGAGGTCTGGATGTTTGCATTTTCATAAAGCGGGTTGATGATGGTAACCTGTCCGGTTGCGTAATCAACGGTATAATCGACATTTTCTTTCAGGAGGACGCCGTTTGCAGAGACGGTAACCGAGCCTCTGGCAATGTTCATCCCGTCGAGATTGATGTTGGATGCGCTCGAACCTTTGTATTCCCCGTCGATGATGAATTTATTTTTTTCGGCCGTTTGCTGCGCGATGGTCAATGTCGAATCGTACAATTCCTGAAATACATATTTTTCGGCAATAGCGTCGTCGCCGATCATTTTCCGCAGGTGAGAGCCGAAAGGCTCGATGACGGGGAAGATGATTTTTCCTTCTTCGGCTTTAACGGTGAGGCCGGGAATGAAGTCGAAGAATCCGTCGGGACGCGGCTCGTTGCGGGTATCCAAGCGGTCTAACCTTTCAACCCTGAGCAACAACTGGTTGGCGATTTTCCCTTCGGTGATGTAATTCAGGTAAACTCCGGTCGTATCATTCAAGTATTTAATGTTCAGGCGGAATTTATCGGAAGTCAAGCTCTGGTTGTACGCCGTAATGGTATAAATATTTTTCATCATCAGTTTCCATGTTTTGGAGTTGGGGGAAACGGTCGTTCCTTTGATGAGTTTGACGTACAGGTTGCTTTGGCTGTCGTTGGGATTATCGGTTGAAAATTCGCCGACTTGATAGGTAACTCCTTTGTAAACATACGAAAAGGCAACCGCCAACACTTCGTCCGCCTGCAAGGGATAACGCAGCGAAATGTATCCTGACTGCGGGTTGAAAGTGTATTCCGAAGTCCCTAATTTGCGGGCGTTTTCGATTTTTTCGTAGTCCCAGCCGTTTTCCAGCGAACCTGCCAGAACCTGATTGACCATGCTGACATCGCGCACGCCGGGATAATTGGTTACGATATTGTTATACAGGTCGTTCGCACCGTTGTAAGGCACGGGATCAGCGCCTGTCGGGTGTGTGAAACCGGAATTGTTAAAGACTTCATATTCGGCCAGGTCGGTGAAAGCGACGATGTTCCGCGATTCATTGAAATCCGAACGCCGGTTGGTTATCCAGACTTCCAGGCGGTCGATGCTTATCGGGGATTTGATGTAAGGCAGGGTGCTCATCGCTTCGTCGTAATTCTTGTAGAAATAATGCGCAAGGAAATAGTGCATGTTTTCATCGTATTTATCAACGGAAATTTCAAAAGGCGTCGTCTGTACGTTGCCTTTGGTAGCGATGGAGCGCGATTGCGATTCCTGCTGGGAAAAAACGGCGTCAACGGTTAATTTTCCGAACTGGAGCTGGGTTTTGATGCCGAACAGGGCAGCGCCGCCCCGGATAAGGGAGTTGGTCGTGTTCATGCTGACATTGCCGGCTTCCAGCACTTTGACGATTTCGTCTTCTTTTCCGTCATAACCCAGTTTGAGTTTTTTCGTATCGAAATCGAAAGTAGATTCGGTGTTGTAATTCAAATCGAAATTGAGTTTGTCGCCTACGGAGGCTTTGATGTCGGTTTGAATCTGGGTGTCGAAATCAAAAGAGGTGTGATTCCGTTGCCGCTCGGTCATAGTGGGGTTTCCGGTTGAAGTATGGGTGAATCCCAGCTTGGTGGTGAGACTTCCGCTGGCGTTCAGGCGAACGCCGCCGGGGCCGAAAATTTTATCGGCAGGCCCGATATTTACCTTGAAATCGAAAGCGGATAAAGCATCGTTGTCTTTTTTCATCGTCAGGCTGTCAAATTCGCCCGCGTATTTGCCCCTGTAATACAAATCCATGCTTTTTTGCAGGCTGTATTTGTAATATTCGTCGGGAGTGAGCGTGAGCGGGGTCTCGACGTCTTCGTTCCCGATTTTTGTCCGCAATTCATACCTGTTTGTCAGCGGATTGTATTCAAAATCGGATTTGAAGTTTTGCGGCATGGACAAATCAATGGGATAGACGTTTTTAATGTCCCTGTATTCTTCGGGGATGGTTTTTGCCACCGGGAAAATCGTATGCACCGTATCCGTACTTTGGGTTACCGCTTTCGGCGGGGGCGGCTGCGGCGACGACAAGCCGGAGAATCCGTTTGCCGAAGCAAGAAACAGAAGGATAAATATGTATTTTTTGCGGAAGTTCATCAAAGCATTTTCAGTGCATTTTTAATAATCTCTTCTACACTCAAAGCAGGGTTTTCCGAGTGTATTTTATTAACCACTTTCTGGGAGGCCGGTTGATTGAAACCCAGCATGGTAAGCGCCGAAACAGCTTCCCGCGCGGCTTCGCTTAATACGGCATTGGGAGCGGCTGCGGCTGTTCCGCTGATTTTCACCTTCCCTTTCAGGTCAAGGATAATCCGGTCGGCCGTTTTGCTTCCGATGCCTTTCACGGCTTTCAGCGCACCGGCGTTTTCCGATGCGATAATGCCTTCGAGTTCATAGACGGCAATGGAAGAAAGCACCATCCGGGCGGTGTTGGCGCCGACCCCGGAAACCGAAATCAGGTGCAGGAAAAGTTCGCGTTCCCGTTTTTCCGAAAAGCCGAACAACTGGTGCGCATCTTCCCGGATAGATTCGTAAACAAACAGTTTACAGGTTTTCAGGCTGCTGAGCGCACTGTAAGTATTCAGCGAAATATGGGCGATATAACCTGCGCCCCCTGTTTCGATAACAACCGAAGCCGGCGTTAATTCGGTAATTTCCCCTTTAATGTAATCTAACATGCGGTATTTTTTGTTCCTTCCTGTCCCCTGAAAAAGGGAGGAATTTTTGAATTAGCTAATTGTACTGATAATAACGGAGAAAAAGTCAAAAGCGTATATTTGCGAGGAAACGGCGCTGAAAAAATTAATTAGCCTTATCTCTCGGTTGCGCGGGATGCAGCCTCACCGCCAACGGAGAGATGTGTGTATTTCAAATTGTCGCATTTGACTGCGTTGATTTTCAATTCAGCCTCACTGCGTCATTGCGAGCCGCGAAGCGGCGAAGCAATCCAGAGAACAACCGAAGTACATTATGACGACTGCGGTAAATTCTCAATTTCCTCCGGTTGGTGCGAGACGCAGTGATGCAGTGCGGCTGAATAATCCCTCCTAATTATCAATTTTCCGGTTTGCTTCACCGCTTCACGGTTTGCAATGACGGGCGCAACAATTTGAAATAACCCGGAGAGATAAGTTCACAAAAAATTAGTTAATTCTTTTTTTTGAGATGCTGTTTTTTCAGGCATGTACGCTGAATACCCACTATATTATTTACAACCCTGAACAGCAGCCCCTTGTAAATACGCGGACTTTCGGAAATGCATGGTTTGTCCGCAAAGTGGAAATCGCTGAAATTGGTGAACTTTGAGGCTTCTGCCGGCTTGTGTTGTTGGGAAGCCCCCGCGCTTGAACATGGAACCGGCATCTCGCAGAGATGCTTAGTTCGGTAGAAAATGAATGTATCCGTCCCTAACCGGCATCTCGTAGAGATGCAACATGATTTTGACATGCCTTCGGTTGGTGCGAGGCACAGCCTCGCGCAACCGGGGAACCAAACATTTCTACTTTAATCCCTGGCGGGATTAATTGCAATAAAAAAACAGCACCTCAAAAAAAAAGAATTAACCAAAAAATTCCAATATATCTGTAATATTATTTCAATTATTGCAGTATATTTGCACCGGTATTCATCTATACTTTGCACAGTATGATTTTGTGCATCCTGTTTCATCAAAAAGAGAAAATGATTTCAACGCGAAAACACGAAAGCACAAAAGCCACAAAAAACCGTTAATATGTGGCTTTCGTATCTTCGTGCCTTTGCGTTTACAAAAACGACGTGTCGCGTTTCAAGAAGGGACGTGTCCTTTTCGCGGAAACGACACGTCGTTTTTAAGCAAGCCAACCGCCTGCCTGTAAAGATATTAGAGTAGCGCGAAAATGCATTGTGCGGCTAAGGCAATCACTGGTTATGGAATTAATTACCGATAAAATAACAACAAAACATTCAAACAAATGAAAATTCTCCTCCTATCTACCTCCGAACGCACCGGCGGCGCAGCCATAGCCACCAATCGCCTGATGCACGCCTTGAATAAGTCCGGGCAGGAAGCCAAAATGCTGGTACGCGACAAACAAACGGACGACCCTCAGGTGGCTCCCATAAACACCGATCGGCGGAAAAAGAAAATCAACTTTATCCGTTTTGCTTACGAACGGTGGGTGATTTTTTTGAATAGTCGTTTCGGCAGGAAAAATCTTTTTGCCGTTTCCATTGCCAACACAGGAACAGATATAAGCAAACATCCTTTGGTAAAGGAGGCGGATATTATCCATTTGCACTGGATAAATCAGGGATTTTTATCGTTGACGGATATTCGAAAATTAATAGAATCGGGAAAACCTGTTGTTTGGACCATGCACGATATGTGGGTATTTACCGGAATTTGTCATCATGCGTGGGGATGCGAGGCTTTTACGAAAGCATGTGGGAATTGTTCTTTTTTGGCGTCGAAAAAAAAGAATGACCTGTCAGCCCGTGTATTGAAGGGGAAACGATTTTTAGCGCAATCGAATATTCGGCTTGTTGCTGTTAGTTCATGGTTAAAAAATTTAGCGGAAAAGAGTGTTACAACAGGAAAGTTAAACATATCGGTTATCCCGAATGTAATTGACACGTCTGTTTTTTCTCCATCGGACAAACAAGCCATGCGTAATAAATATTCATTTCCGCCGGAAAAGAAAATTATTATAATGGGAGCGGCGAAAATTAACGATACAATCAAGGGCTTTGATATCCTCCGTCAAGCATTGCCGTTGATTGAAGATAAAGAAAATTTGCTGCTGTTACTGTTTGGAGAAATCAAAAAGAACGGTTCGTTTTTATCGGATATGCCTGTTGAATATGTTTACATGGGACTTCTTTCGGATACATCCGTGATCGCCGAGCTGTATGCTGCGGCCGATGTAACGGTTGTTCCTTCCCATTATGAAACTTTCGGACAAACATTGATTGAATCCATGGCTTGCGGATGTCCGGTTGTCAGCTTCAATAACAGCGGACAAGCAGATATCGTCAATCATCAAACAAACGGCTATTTGGCGGAATATAAAAACGTGGAAGATTTGGCCGCCGGAATAACGTGGGTCTTGGAAAACACGGAAAAATTAAGGCTCTCGGACGCTTGTGTGAAAAAAGCAAAAGAAAATTATTCCGAAACTGTTGTTGCCGGAAAATATATAGCGCTCTATACTGATTTGTTAACCGGCAATGGGTCGTTATGACCAATTTGTATTTTTGGAAAATTTTCCATTCACACAGACATTTTGGACAATTCATATTTTTTGCAAAAATACAATTTATTTTCAATTACTTATCGCGCTCTTTTTTCTCCCCGAATTGATGGAAAAAATTGCAAATAAGTGAAAAATCCAAAAATTATTCATAGATTTGCAAGTTGTAAATTTAGATTGTTCTATAATAATGTTGTGTGATATGAATAAACTTCTTGAATCGGAGCATTTTAAAAATGAAAATGCGGCCGAAGAAATTAAAATCCCTGCCGTTTCGGAAGAAAATGCGGAAGAACTTGTTGTCGTCCATACAGGCGCCGGCGAAAGTGTTAATGAAGAATTGCCGGTTGAACCGGCTATCGAAAATCCGGTTGAACAAGGCCTTGCGGGTGAAGATACTGCGGAAATTTCCGCCCCGCCGGAAACTTTGCATGAGGAAGAAACAATCCCCGGCAAAATGGAGGGTGAGTTGGTTGCCGAGCCGGAAGGTGTGGAAACAAACGAACCTGCTGTTGACCTTCAAGAAATTGAAAAATTAAACAAGGCTCAACTGATTGAGCAACTTGCGGAAGTTATTCAACAAGACGTTTCTGACGTAGTCAAAAGCAAAGTAGAAGCATTGAAACAAGCTTTCTACAAGTTGAAACAAGCTGAAACGGGCGAAATGCAGAGAGCCTTTGCCTCCGGAGACGGATCAGCAAAAGACTTTGACGTTGCGGCAGTTGACGCCGCCGAAGAAAAATTCAAAGAACTGATGGCCGTATTCCGCGAGAAAAAAGCGGTTGTCGCGGCTAAAGCCGAAAAAATAAAGGAAGAGAATCTGCTCCGGAAAAAAGCAATCATCGAAAAATTGAAAGAACTGATTGAGAGTAACGATGATTTTTATAAAGTTTACAACGAATTTCGTAAACTTCAACAGCAGTGGAAAGAAATCAAACAAATTCCGCAAGTGGCGGTAAACGATCTTTGGAAAGATTATCAACATTACAGCGAAAAATTCTATGATTTGTTGAAAATCAACAATGAAATGCGGGATTATGATTTCAAGAAAAATCTGGAACTGAAACAGGGAATTATTGAGTCCGTTGAAAAATTGGATAACGAAAAAGATATTATTTCCGCTTTCTATCAACTGCAAAAATTTCATCAGGAATGGCGGGAAATCGGCCCTGTTGCCAAGGAATTGCGGGAAGAAATCTGGTCGCGTTTTAGAGAGGCTTCCTCTGTAGTCAATAAAAAGCATCAGGAACATTTCGAATCTGTGCGGGCACTCGAACAACGAAACCTGGAAGAAAAAACCGCGATTTGCGAAGAAATGGAAGCCATTGATTATTCTAAACTTAAAACGTTTAAAGAATGGGATGACCAAAACAAGCGGGTTCTCGAATTGCAGGAAAAATGGAAAATCATCGGTTTCGCCCCGAAGAAAAACAATGTAAAAATATTCGAACGGTTCAGAAAATCCTGTGACGTCTTTTTCCACAACAAAAGCATTTTTTATAAGGAAACTAAAGAAATGATGGATGTGAACCTGGAAAAGAGAAAAATGCTTTGCGAACAGGCCGAAACCTTGAAAGACAGCCAGGATTGGAAAGAAACTTCCGATAAACTGATTGCTTTGCAGAAAGAATGGAAGATCACCGGTCCGGTTTCAAAAAAATTTTCCGAACCCATGTGGAAACGATTTATCGGCGCATGTGATTATTTCTTTGAACAAAAAAATATTTATTTTTCGTCCCAAAAATCGGAAGAAGTTGAAAACCTGAAAAAGAAAAAGGAAATTATCAAAAAACTTAACGAAATTGATGTCGAATTGCCAGTTAATGAGGCGGTTTCACAAATTCGCAGGTTGATGGCCGAGTGGAATACGGTCGGTTTTGTGCCTTTCCGTGAAAAAGATAAAATTTACAGCGATTATCGTATGGCGGTAGATGCACATTTTGATCGCCTGAAAATAGACGAATCGGAAAGACGTTTGCAATCTTTCAAATCCAACTTGAGCGAACTTTCTTCAGGCGAAAAATCGAAAAATAAACTTTTGAGCGAACGCGAAAAACTGATGCATACTTACGAAAGACTTAAAAGTGATATTCAAACTTACGAAAATAATATCGGCTTTTTGTCTGTTTCATCGAAAGGCGGCAACAGCCTGGTAAAAGAAATGAACCGGAAAATAGACAGTCTGAAAGAGGAATTGAACCTCATTATCAAGAAAATAGATATTATTGACGAAAATTTCGCGTAAACGTATGCGCAGTGGCAAGGCATGTCTTGCCCTTGCGCCATACATCATAATTAATCCGTAAAATAATGAAATTAGGGATTTTATCATCCGGAGGAGATTGTCCGGGGATAAATGCAACGATTCGGGGGGTTGGTAAAACAGCCCTCAACCATTTTGGAATGGAGGTAGTAGGCATTCGTTATGGGTTTCAAGGCTTGCTCAACCGGGATTATATGCCTTTGGGAGATAAGGAATTATCAGGATTGTTGAATTTGGGCGGGACGATTTTGGGAACTTCGCGGGAAAAGCCTTTCAGGCAAATGCTGGAAAGCGGCGACAGCGGGAAACTTCAGGCTGTGGTCGGAAATTACAGGGACTTAGGGCTTGATTGCCTGGTTTGTATCGGAGGAAACGGTACGCAAAAAACCGCTTATCAGGTGTTCAAACTCGGGCTGAATGTGATTGGGATACCTAAAACCATTGACAACGATGTATTCGGAACCGATTTTACTTTCGGTTTTAACTCGGCGGTGCATATCGCAACGGAAGCCATTGACCGCTTACATTCCACGGCTTCTTCCCACAACCGCGTGATGGTCATTGAGTTGATGGGGCATAGAGCCGGTTGGATTACACTTTATGCGGGCATGGCGGGCGGCGCTGACGTGATCCTTTTGCCGGAATTGGGCTGCGATGTTGATAAAGTGAATGAAACTATTCTGAAACGGGCGAAAAAAGGAAAATCCTATTCGATTGTAGCAGTCGGCGAAGGATTGAAGTTGAATGGAACAGAAGGAAATCCGGCGTCCCGGCTTTCGAAATTAATCTGCAAAGGAACGGAAATCGAAACCCGTGAAATTATTTTGGGGCATGTGCAAAGAGGCGGGAATCCTTCGGCGCACGACCGCAATCTGGCTACCCGTTTGGGCGGCTATGCCACCGAAATGATTTCCAAACATCAATTCGGCAGAATGGTTGCAGTCGTTGGCAGCCAGATTACTTCTTTACCTTTGGAGGAGGTTGCCGGAAAAACAAAATTAGTTACTCCCGACAACGACTTGATTTTGCAGGGAAAAAGACTGGGCGTTTTCTTTGGAATATAGCGCATGATGCTGCTTGACGCCTGCCGCCGGGTTTTATTATACTTCGCTGCACAATATAATGGGTGTGGCACGCTGATACTCCCGTTTCAGAGTGCCTGATACTCTCGCTTCAGGGTATGTGATATTCCCATATCTTCGTACACGAATCTGAAAAAACGGATGTCATGCGTTCATGTACTGTTACTCACCGCCGGGTTTCATTGCCCTTATCAGTTGATTCGTGCGAATCAGTACGCCTTCGTATCCTAAATGATAATGAGTATCGAAAAACAGGGAATCGGGATACGCGGATTCCTGCGGGGGAATGGCAAAACCCAGGTCTCGCTTTTCAAATTCGGAAAACAGGGGAATTAATCTTTCTTCTATCATCTTATAAGAGGTTTCGGCAAATGAGGGCGGAATAATAATAACCTGCACACCCCTGTTCCGCAAAGCTGCAACCGCATTTTCGTAATAGTCCAAAAAAGGCATGTTGATTGTTTTTAAATCGCCGGGAGAAACGTGTGAATAGTGTTGAGGCGGCAGGGTCCAATGCCTTACCAAATCGCCATGCGAATTAAAATCGGAAACTTTGCAGGATTGACTGAATGCAATATCTTTGTTTTTTAGTCCCAGTAATGATAAAAGATAATCTCGAAAAAGATTCTTTGTGCCGAAGGTGAGCGCTTTTACCTGTTTCATATTAAAACCCTCATTTATAGACGGATCTATATAAAACAGGCTGGCAAGATCAGTGTTTCCATAAGCGTCATTCCCAAAAAAATGGTGATATTCGGCAGCAATCACCAAAATATCGCCCTCCGTAAGGTACTTTGAAGCATTATCCAGCATGAATTTAAGTCCTTGCCCGGCGCCTAAGCCCATATTAATAACAGGCATATTCAAAGAATCCTGCAATATCTCACTGTTAAATCCAAATGCAACATTTGACCCTCCAAGTAAAATAATCGAAGGCGTTTTTTGATGATGCTTATCAACAAGCATTTTCCTCTTTACAAAAAATTCCATGAAATAATCATCCCGTTTACTGTGAAGTGAGATGGTAATCAGTAATATAAAAAATAAAACGGCACAGCCGAACAAAAAGCCAAGCAATATCAATTTTTTGAAGAAATGTTTCATTGGACAGGAATATTAGAATTGAAAATAGACAAAAGCAGCCGGTTCGGTAGCTTTGAATAGAAAAAGCACAAGCAACAGGGCAATGTAAATAATATATCGCACAGATTGACTTTGAATATTAATATGTAAACCGTGTGCCTTTTCCCGATGGAGCCACTCCGCAACAAAAAGAATGACGATGAAAAAGAGAGTAGTTCCGGCCAACTCCCTTGTAATCCCGATTCCAGGCATTACCGGAACAGTAAACAGCGATTTGCTGCACATCCTTTTCAGATAACCGGCGGCCTGGCCGATGTTTTCCGCACGAAACACAATCCACCCGATAAGCACCAGCCCGAAAGTAACCGTCATTTGCAGCATCTCTTTGAGACTTGGGAATAAACGCCCTTCCGCTACCGTATCCCTGTA
>JAITCT010000126.1 GCA_031282925.1 Dysgonamonadaceae bacterium
TGTGCCAGCATCCGGCATGACTCAATAAAATAATCTATTCCCTTGCGTTTGTCGGACAGATTGGCAGCCGCAAATAAAATCAGTTTCCTGTTTAAGGGCAAATTGAATTTATTTCGCACAGCCGTGGAGTCCAACGGTTTGAAAACGTCAATATCAACAGGATTAGGTATGCTTGTTATGCCGAAATCGCGCAATAATGCGCTGCTCTTGGCCATATTGCTTATCCAGTTACTGCATCCGACGAAAAGAATCTTTTGCGGCATAAAAACGGTTTTCTTTTTACGCCATGTTTGAAAAGCCAGTCCGGATGGGGTAAACGGACAGATATCACACTGTAAAACAAACCTATTGCACCGGACAGCATCAATATGCGGGTATGCAGTGGATGCCACATAGTGGCAAATTCCGCTGCATACCCACATATCGTGCATGGTCCAAACAACAGGTTTGTTTAACATTTGCAGTTGCCGTATATTTTCCAGCGACAGAAATCCCTGATTTATCCAATGCAAATGGATGACGTCTGCCTCCTTTACCAAAGAATGGTTGCTTATATCTGTTCCTGTGTTGGCAATGGAAACGGCGAAAAGGTTTTTCCTGTCGAAACGGTTATGAACAAAAATCACCCACTGTTCGTAAGCAAAGCGGATAAAGTTGATTGTCTTCTTCCACCGGTTGGTGTTTATGGAAACTACATTGGGGTCGTCTGTTTGTTTGTCGCGCACCAGCATTTTGGCTTCCTGCCCGGACTTATTCAAGGCGCGCATCAGGCGATTGGCGGCTATGGCTGCGCCGCCGGTGCATTCGGAGGTGGATAGGAGGAGGATTTTCATTACAATATAGAATTTGATTGCATATACAATGTTTAAAGCTGGCGCAAAGGTAAAAGGATTTTTTTAATGAGCAAAGAAAATTTACTTTCTCGCGTTTTCTAATCTTTGACGCCTTTTATTTTCAATTATTTATTGCGCTTTTCCCAAAAAATCGCTTTTTCATTGGCATGGGCTTGGAAATCAACTGATTTTCACGTACTTTTGTTGCCGATTTAAATTTGAACAAATGAACTATTACAGCACCAATAAACAATCTCCGACAGTGGGTTTGCATGAAGCTGTCGTCAAGGGTTTAGCAAGCGATAAAGGGCTTTATATGCTCGAACGGATTCCGGTTTTGCCGTCTTCGTTTTTCGAGGAAATATCCGGAATGGATTTTAGGGAAATGTCTTATGAGGTGGCTTCGGCTTTGTTCGGAGATGACGTTGAACCTTCCGTTTTGAAAAAAATCATTTATGATGCACTCTGTTTCGACACTCCGCTCGTGAAAGTGAGGGATGCTGTTTACAGCCTCGAACTTTTTCATGGGCCGACTTTGGCTTTCAAGGATGTGGGTGCTCGGTTTATGGCGCGTCTGCTCGGTTATTTTGTCAAAAAAGAAGGTTTGGAGCAGGTCAATGTGCTGGTCGCTACTTCGGGCGATACGGGAAGTGCTGTTGCCAACGGGTTTCTCGGCGTGAAAGGGATTCATGTATATGTGCTGTATCCCAAGGGAAAAGTCAGCGCAATTCAGGAGTGTCAGTTTACGACTTTGGGGCGGAATATCACAGCCCTCGAAATCGACGGTACTTTTGACGATTGTCAAAGGATGGTCAAAGCGGCGTTCATGGACGGGGAGTTGAACGAGAAGATGCGGCTGACTTCGGCTAATTCGATTAATGTGGCTCGTTTCCTTCCCCAGGCGTTTTATTATTTCAATGCTTATGCGCAGTTGCGCCGTCTCGGCATCAGGGAGAATATCGTTGTCTGCGTTCCGAGCGGGAATTTCGGAAACCTTACCGCAGGATTGATTGCCAGGGAGATGGGATTGCCCGTCAAACGTTTTATTGCCGCCAATAACAGAAATGATGTTTTCTTTCATTATTTATCAACCGGCGTGTACAGCCCGAAACCGTCCGTGCAGACTTTGGCCAATGCGATGGATGTGGGCGACCCGAGTAATTTCGCACGTATCCTGGACTTGTACGGACATTCTCATCGAACTGTTACGGAGATTATTTCGGGTTTTGCCTGTTTGGACGAAATGATTCGGGATACGGTGGCGTCTTGTTACCGGGAAACGGGTTACCTGCTTGATCCTCACGGAGCTTGCGGATACCGCGCTTTAAAGGAACTCATGCATGCGGACGAGACAGGCGTCTTCCTGGAAACGGCTCATCCGGCCAAATTCAAAGATACGATTGAAAGTATTATCGGCCAAACGGTCGAAATTCCTCCGAAATTGCAGGAGTTTACGAAGGGCAAAAAACAAACCGTAGCACTTGGCAAAAACTTGAAACAGTGGTTGATGGTGAATGGCGTTATATCCTGAAGAGAAGGGGAAGCAGAACATGCCATCGGGTATTTATTTCCAACAGACAAAATCATTTGGTCTCTATTCCTTCCATTCTAAACATGGTCACGAGGCAGAAGTTATAATTTTCCTGCAAAAGAAACGATATCTTTGCAAAAAGAAAAACCAAGACACAATTGGGCAAAATCCGCTGTTTCATAAAAAAAGCTCTAACACACAAAATTTCCTTAAATGTATTCAAATTATGTCTTCTTGCAGAGCATTATTGTACCACAATAATGCCCTTTCTTCGATGGTAAAATAATATGGGCAAATACGCCTGCAATAGTAAACGGGGATATGAAAATAAGGATTTGGTAATTCAATATAGTTTCATTGTCTTTGCTAAAAAAACAAAGATGAAATGTCCAAAATGTAAATCGGAAAGTCATGTCAGGAATGGCCTGATAAAAGGCAGGCAAGGTTTTAAATGCAGGGGATGTGGCTGTAACTGTACGGCAGGATACGAGCAGGTTTTAGAAAAAGAAAAGAAACGCAGGTTCGGATTATCCATGCATCTTGAAGGTTT
>JAITCT010000188.1 GCA_031282925.1 Dysgonamonadaceae bacterium
TTCGCCGCAATCTGGCCTGAAAGAACCACTTAGGCGTCAGTATCCGAAGCATGTTTATCAAATAGTAAATGAACTTGGGATTCTTTCCACTGCATAATATATATATAAGTTTATTTTTCTTCATTGATGTAGTTTTTTATGATACAATTTATTTCTTTTTCCGACGGCAAAAGTACAACGTTTTTATTGAATGACAAAAATATCCGGGTTAGTTCGGGCAGTATTTCAAATGGTCGCGGTGCGGCCTCGCGGTTGGGTTTTCCACTGTTGGTGCAGGGTTGAACCTTGCGCCAACGGGGGAGGGACTGCAATTGCTTCCCTGTTTGTTTTTTTGCCCGCAGACTGTTTCGTTCCCTATTCTAATGGGGAACACTTCCCTATTCTAATAGGGAATGTCTCCCTATTCTAATGGGGAACGTCTCCCTACTCTAATAGGGAACATCTCCCTATTCCAATAAGGCTACGCCTTGCGCCAACGGGGAAAATTCGGTTTATGTAATAAATAATTGTTGTTTTTGTACCCAAAATAGTATTAATCACAAATAAAGAAGTTATCAATATGAAAAAGATTACAATTTGGCTTACTATGGTAGATAGTATAAGAAAATTTTAATTTCACTGCATCTTCATTCCCAAATTGTACATAATAAAGGCGTAAATATCCGCCGTTTCCTCAATTTGTTTGGCGAGCGGTTTCCCGCTGCCGTGTCCCGCTTTGGTTTCGATACGGATAAGTTTGGGAGCGCCGCCCGTATCGGAAGCCTGTAAAGTAGCCGTGTATTTGAACGAATGGGCAGGCACCACGCGGTCGTCATGGTCTGCCGTCGTAACCAGGATAGCCGGATAAGCCGTTCCGTCGTTTTTGATATTATGAAGCGGGGAATAAGCGTAGAGATAGCGGAACATTTCCGCGCTGTCGGCGCTGGTTCCGTAGTCGCTGGCCCAATTCCAGCCAATCGTAAAGATATGGTAACGCAGCATGTCCATTACGCCGACTTGGGGAACGGCTACCTTGAATAAATCGGGGCGTTGGTTGACGACTGCGCCTACCAGTAATCCGCCGTTAGAGCCGCCGACAACCGAAAGTTTTTCCGGACGGGTATATTTTTCCCGTATCAGGTATTCGGCAGCAGCGATAAAATCGTTAAATACATTTTGCTTGTTCAGCTTGGTTCCGGCCTGATGCCAGTCTTCGCCATATTCGCCGCCGCCGCGCAAATTGGTTTGAACATAAATGCCGCCGTTTTCGAGAAAGGGCAAGCGGTTGGTTGAAAACCCAGGCTTCAGGCTGATATTGAAACCGCCGTATCCGTAAAGGAAAACCGGATTGTTCCCGTCTTTTTTCAATCCTTTTTTATAAGTAAGGAACATGGGTATTTTCGTTCCGTCCCTGCTTGGGTAAAATACCTGCTCCGTAACATAATCTTCGGGAGTAAATGCAACTTGGGGAGCCAGATACAATTCCGATACATTTGCGTCAATGTCATACTTGAAAATGGTGGCCGGATAAGTAAATGAAGTGAAACTGTAAAACGTTTCCTTATCGTCCTTGTCGCCGCTGAAACCAACCGAACCTAAGGCCGGCAAAGTAATTTCGTGCAACTGTTTTCCGTCTAAACCAAACACGTAAGCGTGATTTGACGCATCTTTATCGTAAGTTAAAATCATACGTCCGCCGATAATTTGGGCGTTGCTCAATACGGATTCGCTTTCGGGAACCAGTTCTTTCCATTCGTTCAGTTTCGGCGCGGCAATGTCGGCCGCCATAACCCGGTACTTCGGCGATTGGTAGTTGGTGTAAATATAAATGGTATTCCCGATTACTTCGATGGGATACCAGGTATATTCCATATTGTCCGTTAAAGCGATAACAGGAGCGTTTGCTTTTGTCAAATCTTTGACAAAAAGGTTGTTTCCGCTTCCGGCGCCCGATTCGATAATGAATAGAAGCCGCTCGTCTTCACTCGCCTGTGCCGTATAAAACCGTTTGGGTTCTTTCGGATTCCGAAAAACCAGCACATCTTTCGATTGCGGTTCGCCTAATTGATGATAATAAATTTTAATGTCTTCGTTCACATTGGAAAATTCCTTACCGTCTACCGGAGCATCGTATGCGCTGTAATAGAATCCGTTGCCCTTCCAGCTTGCGACGGAAAATTTCGACCATAAAACAGGATCGCCGATCAGTTTGCGGGTAGCGAGGTCGATGACATAGATTTCCCGCCAGTCCGAACCGCTGCGCGAAACAGCGTAAGCCATATACTTTCCGTCGTTGGAAAAGGAAGTGCCGGACAGCGCCACAGTGCCGTCGTCCGACAAAGTATTGGGGTCTAACAAGACCGTTGCTTCTCCGTTCAAAGAATCCTTTACATACAAAACGCTTTGGTTTTGCAAACCGTCGTTTTTGAAGAAATAGTATTTCCCGTGCTTTTTTTGAGGAATACCGATACGTTCGTAATTCACCAAATCCGTCAACCGCTGTTTCAGTTGTTCGCGGAAAGGAATTTTAGCCAAATAACCGTTGGTAACCTGATTTTGCGCTTCGACCCAGGCGGCAGTCGCCTGCGAAGTATCGTTTTCAAGCCAACGGTAAGGATCGGGGACTTCCGTTCCGAAATAGTTATCTACTGCATTGTCTTTTTCCGCTACGGGATAGACTAATTTTGTTTCCGACCGGCAAGCGCCTAAAATCATTAAACTGCTCATTAAAATTGCTTTAACTTTCATTTGTTTGTTGTTTTATTATTTCTATGCACAGAGTTACACAGAAATTGCGGATTTTGAATTTATAATTTTTTGCAAATGTAGCGATTTTATTTATACTTTGTGCGGCATGATTTTATTTCGCTGCAAGATAGACTTGTTGTATTTCCGATTGGCAAACGCCCGGCATTATTTTGCAAAAAGAAAATAAATCATGGTGTAATATTAAAAAATTCATGTAAATTTGCGCGCTATTAAGAAATTGTCAAGCAAAACATGAATAAAATTGTTAAAAAAGAAATTCTCTCCGAAAATGTAGTCAGATTTCTGGTTGAAGCCCCGTTGATTGCAAAATCCGGAAAACCGGGACATTTTGTTATCCTGAAAGTGGGAAAATTCGGTGAACGTATCCCTTTGACTATCGCAGATTCGGATATTCAAAATGGAACTATTACTTTAATTATTCAGCAAGTAGGAAAATCATCCCGAAAAATTTGTGCCCTCAATGAAGGTGAATATATCGACGATTTGGTCGGCCCTTTGGGAAAAGCCACTCATATTGAGCGCTTCGGTACGGTTGTGTGCGCTTGCGGCGGCGTGGGAACCGCTCCCATGTATCCGATTGCCCGCGCCATGAAACAGGCCGGCAATAAAGTGATTGTCGTTTTGGCTGCCCGGACGAAAGAGTTGATTATCATGGAAAAGGAAATGAGGAGTTTTGCCGACGAAGTATTGATAATGACCGACGATGGCTCTTACGGACAAAAAGGTTTGGTCACTTCCGGCGTTGAGCAGGTTATCAATCGCGAAAAGGTCGATTTGTGTGTAACGATAGGCCCGGCGATTATGATGAAATTCGTTTCTTTATTGACTGGGAAATACGAAATTCCTACGGTAGCTTCACTGAATACGATTATGGTTGACGGAACGGGGATGTGCGGCGCTTGCCGCGTTACGGTCGGTGGGAAAACCCGCTTTGTGTGCGTGGACGGTCCTGAATTTGACGCCCACCAGGTTGATTTCGACGAGATGATGATGCGGTTGAAGGCTTATAAAGAGTATGAATAATTGAGAATATGGAATACAAGGAACAA
Organism: Dysgonamonadaceae bacterium; assembly: GCA_031282925.1. Lineage (GTDB taxonomy): Bacteria > Bacteroidota > Bacteroidia > Bacteroidales > Azobacteroidaceae > Azobacteroides. The sequence continues at coordinate 3,798 of JAITCT010000188.1, forward strand.
AGAAACGAAGCGTGGCGGAAAGCGTTACGCGAAAGTATGAAAAACAAAGACCGCGTGGCTATTCCCCGTGTGAAAATGCCGGAATTGGATGCTGCATACCGTAGCCACAGTTATGACGAAGTCAATACGGGTTTATCGCAGGAACAGGCTTTGACGGAAGCAAAACGCTGTCTGGATTGTCCAAACCCCTCGTGTATGAGCGGTTGTCCGGTGGGCGTAAACATTCCCAAATTCATCAAACACATCGAAAAAAACGAGATATTGGAAGCTGCCAAAACTTTGAAAGAAACTTCAGCTTTACCGGCTGTTTGCGGCCGCGTATGTCCGCAGGAAAAACAATGTGAGAGCCAATGTATTCACTTGAAAATGAAAAGCGAAGCGGTTGCTATCGGCTATCTGGAACGGTTTGCCGCCGATTATGAGCGGGAAAACGGTTCGGTTTCCGTGCCTCAATTAGCCGCTAAGAATGGAATTAAAATTGCCGTCATCGGTTCGGGTCCTGCCGGATTGTCTTTTGCCGGCGATATGGTTAAATACGGTTATGATGTTACGGTATTCGAAGCGTTGCATGAAATCGGGGGCGTGTTGAAATACGGGATTCCCGAATTTCGTTTGCCGAACCGTATTGTGGATGTGGAGATTGACATTCTTCGGAAAATGGGCGTACAATTTATCACGAATTGCATTGTCGGGAAGACGGTTTCTTACGAAGATTTGCATAAGCAGGGTTTCAGGGGTATTTTCGCGGCGAGCGGCGCCGGCCTGCCTAATTTCATGAATATTCCGGGAGAGAACCTGTCCGGCGTTTTGTCGTCCAATGAATACCTGACGCGCATTAACCTGATGGGCGCTAACCGTGAAGAAACGGAAACGCCTGTCTTTTTCGGGAAAAACGTCGCTGTTGTCGGAGGCGGGAATACGGCAATGGATTCCGTGAGGACAGCCCGCCGTTTGGGCGCCGAAAAAGCCATGATTGTTTACCGCCGTTCGGAAGAAGAAATGC
>JAITCT010000330.1 GCA_031282925.1 Dysgonamonadaceae bacterium
ATATCAACAAGTAAAACGATCCTTTTGCTAATGCACTGTCGAAATAATACTTTAGCTATATTTAATTAGCAATGCAATAAAAAAATATTGGAAATAGACCCGGACAATGAACAGGCAAAAAACATTAGACATGTTGAAAGTGAAATATTGAAAAGCAAGGTATATATTGACAACAATGGCGGGTTTGTCCCGCCATCGTTTGTTTAAATGTTAAAAGCGTGGATAATCTCTTACCCACGCTTTTCTCTCATAGCCATTTAAAATAATCTTGGTAAAAGGTAAAAAAGATTTGGTTAAACAGGCTCTGAAATACAGTACAAAAGAAATGATTATTTTTCAATTATGATGTTAACGGAAAGTTATTTAAATGTTAAGTTTACGTTAACATAAATTTTCAGGCGCTGTTTATAAATAAATCATGCAGTCTGTTTTTCGTCTTAGTGTCCGGGGGAAGGATAATCATAATGTATTTCGTATCAATACTTGCCAATTAACAATTTCTTCACCCACCCGGAACTTCCTTTTACAATCAATACCTGCGTTAATGAGTTTGTCGAATTAACGGCAAAGGATGTTTTACCCGCCGGTTTTTCCAATCCGTAAAGCAAGGCTCCGGTAATGGAATAAATATTTACCCGTTCGGCTGCAGGCGAATCAACATACAAAATTTGCCCGGAGAGCAATATCTGTACGGCCGGTTCGACAGCCTGAGGAATACCTGTAGCAAACGCGCGAATTACGTTTACCGTATAAATCTTTTTTGATTCATCTTCGGCATGAATCATAATTTTAAACTCATTCTTCCCGACATTTAACTTGTGTATTATGCCTTGTGTTCCTATGCTGTCTACTATTCCTTGTGCTCCTGTACTGCCTACTGTGGCGTTGCTATCCTGCGGCGTAACCTTAATCGTAATGCGTAATACCGAATGTGCTGCGTTAACCTATAATTGAGGCTGTCGGAATTGAATTCGGGTGAAAGCGGAAGGGTAGTTTGCGCATCATAGTCATTTACGGCAAGCAACGCTAGTGTAGCGTCGTTGCTTTTTACATGCACCGTACAAGAGTCGGTAACGCCGTATGAAGTTGTAACTGTAATGACAGCACTACCTCCAGCCTTAGCGGTTACCAAACCGGAGTCAGATACGGTGGCAATCGGACTGTCGCTTGCCCATGTTACGGTTTTATCCGTTACATCTTCGGGCATAGCCACCGTCAGTTGTTCGGTTTCGTTAATACACTTGGTTGCGGAAGATTCGAGAAGATCAATACTTGTAGCTAAAACGATCCGTTCCCCGAAATCCAGCCAGATATCAGCTTCCCTGTAGTTTGCTTCGGATCCTGCAGGAATAAAAAGTTAACGTAACGTTGTTGAATTGAGTCCCGTTAGGGCCTAAAATTTGCGGTTCAGGATTCAGATTCGTAACGGAAGTCAAACCGGTACATCCGGCGAAAGCGCCGGGTTCAATCTCTGTTACGCTCTGCGGAATGGTAACGGAAGTCAAACTCTCGCAACCGGCAAAAGCAGAAGTTCCAATACTTGTTACTCCGTTTTCAATCACAAGTCCTGTAATGAGAAATTGAAACAGATGCCACGGAGGAGTAGTGTCAATATCCATGATTGTCCCCGTCCCGCTGATAGTCAGCACTCTCTTCGGAAGATCAAAATTCCAGGTAACATCTGAGGATTCATTCTCGCCGCAGTTTCCGGACATAATTACAGTTTCCTTGTGTCCGAATTTCATCCATCCAATGGCTTCCTGGTACTTTGTTTCGGATCCGGGGGAACGTAAAGCACAGCATTCTCTAACGGAACGCTGTCAAATTGATTCACATTTTTGCTTAAAAATTGCGGTGTTGGGCTCAGATTGATAACGGAAGTCAATTGCTTACAATATGCAAAAGCATTGTGTCCAATACCTTTTATCATTTCTATTTCTAGGCTCTGCGGAATGATAACAAAAGTCAAATTTCCACAACCGGCAAAAACAGAAGTTCCAATACCTGTTACTCCATCTTCAATCACAACTCTTGTAATGGAAGTTTGATACGGTTTCCACGGAGGAGGAGTACTAACATAATCCATTATTGCCCCCGTCCCGCTAACAGTCAATACACCCTTCGGAAGATCAAGATTCCATGTAACGTCCGCTCCCTTTGCTCCGCAGTTTCCCGACGTTTCCTGTGCCTGCACTTGGGAAAAGCCGGGCAGGCAAACCGCCAAAATAATTAATGATTGAGCAATACCTTTCGTCGTTAACCGATTGATTGTGCTCCTGTGTTTTTTGAAAATTAATGAACGTGTCATATTTTTAAAAATTTGAAAAAATAAAAAATTGTTATCCTGTTTTTGTAAGCGCAGTACCATATTATATATGCTTTGCCCTGCATGGAAACTTTCGCAAAGATAATATAAAGTATTTGATAATTGCAAATATAGAGGAGAAAAATGCACCCAAATATAATCGGTTATTTTTAAAATATTCCCGGTTATATTCCGATTATTCCCGGTTATTTTTAAAATATAACGCGTTATTTTCCCAATATAACGCGGGTGTATTTCGAATTGTCGCGCCCTGTCATTCCCGCGCAGGCGGGAAACAACGTTCGGTGGAGCCAATCCCATGAAGATTCGCACATTTTACATGGGATTCCCGCCTGCGCGGGAAACAGCGTTCGGCGGAGCCAATGACAGGGCGCGACAATTTGAAATGCACCCGTGACGGGTAAACAAGAACTTGGGGATGCAGCGCGGTTATTCGTCATTCCACCCCGCGCCAAATACGGTATGGTTTTGTGCATCGGCAAACGGCTTTTTTTGAAAACACAAAGGCACGAAGACTCAAAGACACGAAGATATGAAAACCGTGTATGACCGGTTTTTTCGTGTCTTTGTGCTTTCGTGTCTCCGTGTTTAAATAATTTTCCATTTTTGATAAAATCAGATGCACAAAATACAGCCTGAAACAATCCGGGATAATTTTTATCCGTCTGCGTGTTATATGAAAATTTTCATGTAAATTTGCAGCCAAAATTTAAAAAGACAGTCTATGAGTGAAGAAAATATTGTTCATGAAGACGGCAAAAAAAGCCTGAATTTTATAGAGTCGACAATAGAAAAAGATTTAGCCGAAGGCGTGAATAATAACAGGATACAAACCCGTTTCCCGCCCGAACCCAATGGTTATTTACATATAGGTCATGCCAAAGCGATATGTCTGGATTTCGGCATTGCCCGCGAGTATGGCGGAGTTTGCAACCTGCGTTTCGACGACACGAATCCGATTAAAGAGGATACCGAATATGTCGATTCCATTATGCAAGACATTCAATGGCTGGGCTACAAATGGGGAAACGTTTATTACGCTTCCGATTATTTCCAACAGTTGTGGGATTACGCTATTGACTTGATTAAAGCAGGGAAAGCCTATATTGACGAACAAACTTCCGAACAGATTGCCCAACAAAAAGGAACGCCTACCCAGTCCGGCGTCAACAGTCCCTTCCGCGACAGGGACGTCGAAGAAAACCTCGCATTGTTCAACAAAATGAATACCGGCGAAATTGCCGAAGGCCAAATGGTGTTGCGAGCCAAAATCGACATGGCCAACCCGAATATGCACTTCCGCGACCCGATTATATACCGGGTAATCCACACGCCGCACCACCGGACGGGCAAGGCGTGGAAAGCCTATCCCATGTATGATTTTGCACATGGCCAATCGGATTATTTTGAAGGAGTTACACATTCCCTCTGCACATTGGAATTTGAAGTCCACCGGCCCTTATACGACTGGTTCGTTGATGAATTGAAGAGATTCCATCCCGAAGACGGAACGTACCGCCCGCGCCAGTATGAGTTCAACCGCTTGAACCTGACTTATACCGTCATGAGCAAACGGAAATTATTGCTATTAGTCAAAGAAGGTTTGGTTTCCGGATGGGACGACCCGCGTATGCCGACTATTTGCGGTTTCCGCCGCCGCGGTTACACACCCGAATCAATTCACAAATTCATAAACAAAATCGGCTACACGAAATACGACGGCATAATTGATTACGCCCTGCTCGAACATTCGATTCGCGAAGATTTGAATGCCGGGGCCAAACGGGTATCGGCCGTTTTAGACCCCGTCAAACTGATTCTTACGAATTATCCGGAAGGAAAAACGGAAATGATGGAAGCCGTCAATAATCCCGAAGACGAATCGGCCGGCGTCCACGAAATTGCTTTTTCAAGAGAATTATATATTGAAAGAGAAGATTTTATGGAAGATGCGCCCAGGAAATTCTTCCGCATGACTCCGGGACAGGAAGTCAGGCTGAAAAATGCCTACATCGTCAAATGCACCGCCGCCAAAAAAGACGAAGCGGGGAATGTCGTCGAAATCTATGCGGAATATGACCCGCTTACCAAAAGCGGAATGCCCGAAAGCAACCGCAAGGTAAAAGGAACTTTGCACTGGGTTTCGGCAGCGCATTGCCTCACGGCGGAAGTCCGTTTGTACGACCGCCTGTTCAGCGTGGAAAATCCGGGCGAAGAAAAAGATACGGATTTCAGGGATTTGTTAAACCCCGATTCTTTGAAAGTACTGACCGGCTGCAAGATAGAAAAAGAATTGGAAAACGCCCGGCCTTTGGAACATTTCCAATTCCAACGGCTCGGTTATTTCAACGTGGATACGGATTCCAAACCGGGGAAATTGATTTTCAACCGCACCGTTTCTTTAAAGGATTCATGGAGTAAACTTAAAAACAAAGACTAAATGTTGGATTACGACAGTATATATAACGATTTTTATGAAGACGAGGAAGAGTCTTACCCCGACTTTTTCATCGAATGGGACAATGCCGTCCGTAAAGGTAAATCGCCCGGTTATTACGAACCGGAAGAACTGACGGAAATTATCGAAATCTATTTGTCGGAAAACGGCTTGAAAAAAGCCCGGCAAGCCATTGAACATGCTTTAAAGCTGTATGTGAGCGATGAAGAATTGTTTTACGAAATCCTTTCGCTGTTGAATGATTACGAACAATGGAATGATTTACTGGCCTTGTGCGAACGGTATAAAAAAACAGCCGACGTTTGGAGCAACGGACACAAATTGACCGCTTTACTTCATCTGGGAATGGAAGAAGAAGCTTTTCATTTTTTCGGCACATTGAAAAACAGGTATGCCGATGATGACGAATCATTGAACATTATTTACCAGGCAATGAGCGAGGCATTACTTGAAATGGATCTTTTCGAATCATCTGTCGAAGTGGTCAATGAAGCCATTGGGATCATGGGAGAATCCGTTGATTTCCTCTGGCTGCAATTGCAGGCATTCGCCTCTATGAAAGAAACGGAAGACGCTGTCAAATGGGCGGATAAAATTCAGAAAAAGAATCCTTTGGACCCTGAAACATGGTATTATCTGGGTGAGGCATTTGAAGAACTCAATGATATGGAACGGTCAATAGATGCTTATGAAAATGCCTGTTCCCTGAACCCTGGTTCCCCCGATCTTATTCTGAGCCTGGTATATGCTTACGAAAAAAACGACAATTACGGCAAGGCTTTGGAAAAAATAAAAGAGTTTCTACATTTGCAGCCCGGTAATTACATCGCATACATTATCACGTCCAAAATATGTTCGCAGCTTGAATACTGGGAAGAAGCGCTGGCGTATATCAATGAGGCAATCGGCATCATGCCGGAAATGGCTTCATTATATCTCTATAAAAGTTCTTTTTTCATAGAGTTGAATGAAATCAGAAAAGCCAAACTGACTTTGGAAGAAGGAATCGAAAAAACCGATGACCCGAAAGGGGATTTACTCAGGGAACTCTCCCGGTTAAAGGAACAGTATCCGAATTTATAATCACCTGTCAAATTATATAAATAATTCATTATGGCAAAAATACAAGGAGCGGTAGTTGTTGACAAAGAACGCTGTAAAGGTTGCGACCTGTGCACGGTTGCGTGTCCTTCCGATGTTCTTGAACTGGCAAAAGAAGTAAACAGTAAAGGCTACAATTACGCCCAAATGAAAAAACCCGGAGAATGTATCGGATGCGGTAATTGCGGATACGTTTGCCCGGACGGATGTATAACGGTTTATAAAGTAAAACTATGAAGGAAGAGGTAAAACTAATGAAAGGAAACGAAGCGATTGCACATGCGGCAATACGCTATGGGACGGACGGATATTTCGGTTATCCGATTACCCCCCAGTCCGAAATTATGGAAACTTTGATGGAAGAAAAGCCTTGGGAAACCACCGGAATGGTTGTCCTTCAAGCCGAAAGTGAGATCTCGGCCATCAACATGGTGTATGGCGGAGCCGCCTGCGGAAAACGGGTAATGACTTCCTCTTCCAGTCCCGGAATCAGTTTGAAACAGGAAGGCATCTCTTATATGGCCGGCGCCGAATTGCCGGCGTTGATTGTAAATGTCATGCGCGGAGGCCCCGGACTGGGAACCATCCAGCCAAGTCAAGCCGATTATTTTCAAACGGTTAAAGGCGGCGGGCACGGCGATTACCGCCTGATTACGCTTGCCCCCAATTCGGTGCAGGAAATGGCCGACCACGTAGCCTTGGGTTTTGATTTGGCTTTCAAATACAACAACCCCGCTATGATTCTGGCCGACGGCGTAATCGGTCAAATGATGGAAAAGGTAATCCTTCCCGAACAAAAACCGCGCAAAACCGAAGAGGAAATCCGCAGGGAACAGCCCTGGGCGACTTTGGGAAAAACCAAAGACCGCAAACCGAACATCATCACTTCTCTTGAACTGGACCCTGCCGCAATGGAAAAAAACAACATCCGTTTCCAGAACAAATACAGGAAGATAGAGGAAAACGAAGTGCTTTACGAAGAATTATCCTGCGAAGACGCCGAATACCTGATTGTCGCTTTCGGTTCGATGGCGCGTATCAGTCAGAAAGTAATGGAAATGGCTCGGGAAGAAGGAATTAAAGTGGGACTTTTCCGTCCGGTTACCCTGTGGCCTTTCCC
>JAITCT010000011.1 GCA_031282925.1 Dysgonamonadaceae bacterium
CCGGAGGCCAAGTTTCTACGGTAAAAAGCGTTGGATTCTTCGGCTGTGGAAAAACCCGCATACTGGCGAATCGTCCAGGGACGCATTGCATACATCCCCGAATAAGGGCCTCTCAGGAAAGGGGGAATACCGGAAGCATAGTCCAGGTGTTCCATTTCTTCCAAATCACTTTTGGTATAAACCGGTTTTACTTCAATCTGTTCGGGGGTAAGCCAGTTTTCCTGCTCCGCAGTACCGGCGCTACCCGAAGGTATCTGTATGTTTGCTATTTGAATATTTTTAAAATCGGGTCTCATATTGTTTTATTTTACATTTGTAATTTTAATACTTTGTGTTTTCGTGTTTATTATATAATTGTAAACACAAAGACACGAAGTCGCGAAGACACGAAGATTTTATTTAAAGTAATAATTGTTCAGTTTGCGTTTGATGCCATCTTTCAGCAAAACTTCATTAAAGTTTATCAAGTAGCCTAGTTTTATATTTGCCAATTTCATATATGAAACTAATTGAGCCTCATCTATAGGATATATCTGGTATATTGATTTTAACTCTACGGCAATAATATTTTCAACTAATATATCAATCCTGAAACATTTATTGAGTTCCTTTCCTTTATAATGAACCGGAAGATAAACTTGATTTTCTGCTTTTACTTCTTTATTTTTAAGTTCTTCGCAAAGACATTCTTCATAAATAGACTCCAATAATCCCGGACCTAATTCTTTGTGTACTTCAAAAGCGCAGTCCAAAATTATTTTGCCTAATTTTTCGTATTCTTCCCTTGTTACCATACTTTAAAACTTCGTGTCTTTGTGCCGTTGTGCCTTCGTGTTTACAAATAAAATTATTTTAATAATTGATTGTTTAACTCCTGCAAGGTTTCCAACACATTACTCCTTATATTTATATAATTCGTGATTCCCTGCGCTTTCAAATCTTCCATGCAAGCAGGCGCACCGGCAATAATCAGGATTTCCCTGTCACCAATCAATTGGTGGGCTTCGGGAGCAAAAGCAGCATATTCGTCGTCGCTCGAACAAAGAACAATGACGTCGGCGCCGGCTTTGCGGGCGGCTTCCACACCCTGTGCAACCGTTTCAAATCCGAGGTTGTCTATTACTTTGTAACCGGCACATGCCAGGAAGTTGGACGAAAATTGCGAACGCGCCAACCGCATAGCCAGATTACCGATAGTCAGCATGAAAGCTTTGACTTCCTTGCCCGATTTTCCGGTAGTCAGGCGCAAGGTTTCAAAGTCTTCGCTTAAACGTTTCGTGTTCAACCCCCCATTGCTTTCTGCAGAACATGCGTCGGCCGAAGTCCCCTTTAAGGGATTTAGGGGCGCTTTCTCCGTAAAATTCGGGTACTGATTCGTCCCCAAAAGTATTTCGCGGCGTTGCGCCAAAGCCTTGAAACGTTTGCCGGCGCTTGCATTGATGGCCGATTGGATTTCTCCTTTTTTTACCGATTCGTAAAAACCTTTTTCTTCCGTATCCAGGAAAAGTTTCCAAGCTTCACAGGCAATCAAATGCGTCAGTGTTTCAATATAATAGGAACCTCCCGAAGGGTCGACGACTTTATCGAAATGACATTCTTCCTTCAACAATAATTGCTGGTTGCGTGCAATACGTTCCGAAAAATCATCCGGCGTTTTATGAGGTTTGTCGAAAGCGGTAACCAGCAAAGAATCAACGCCTGCGAGACTTGCCGACATCGCCTCGGTCTGTGTGCGAAGCAGGTTGACATAAGCATCAAACGACGTCAGGTTGAAAGAGGAAGTACGTGCAAAAATATTCATTTTACCGGCACAACGACATTCGTTATCAGACCCTTGGTTCGGACAATCGTGGTTGCAGGTTGGGTTGTAAGCCTTTACGATTTCGGCCCATAACCAGCGGGCGACGCGGAACTTGGCTATTTCCATAAAGTAGTTCGATCCGGTTCCGAAGTTGAACTTAATCTTTTTAGCGGCAATCGTTCTGTCAACGCCGGCCTCAACCAAACGGTTCAATAATTCATTTCCCCAAGCCAAAGCGTATCCCAACTCCTGAGTAATATACGAACCCGCATCGCTGAGTAAATGAGCGTTTACGGCAACTGCTTTGAACATCCGAAGTTCGGCGGTAGCCGTAACAGCGTCTTTCATGACTTCGATCCACTCGGTTTTTACATGGTTTTTGGAAAGATTTATCCCAATAAAATCAATGTTTACCGAACCCTGAATTTTTGTCAAATCATAATTCCTGCTTTTGAAATAAGCGACCAGAATCCGAATCAGCTCAACCGATTGCATGTTGCAAGTTTGGAAATTGAGTTCGACGCACTCCGGTAAAATGCCGTTCAAAAGGCTTGCCATATTTGCCGGATTAACCGCATCGCCGAGGATTTTGAAACCCAAAGAATTGATGCCTTTGTTCAGAATATCCAAAGCCTTTTTGTTGGCTTCGGCAAAATCGGCAACCTCAATGTCCTGGCGAACAAACCAATTGTTTTTGTCTTTTTTTGTTCCGCGAACATAAGGATATACGCCCGGCAGGGATTCGGTTATTTTCAAACCGGCAATGTCTTCGGCGCGATAAAACGGATTCACATTAAAACCTTCGTTTGTTCGCCAAACGAGTTTTTTCTCGAAATCAGCGCCTTTGAGGTCGGCGACTATTTTTTCCTTCCATTGTTCGGCAGAAACCGGTGGAAACTCCGGGAAAAGTTTTTCTTTAGAACTACTCATATATATTTTATTAAAATTTAAGCATTTATCATAAAATTCAGCGTTGCAAAAGTACGACAAAATATTGAAACGGCAAAGCTAAATTACGAATTACAAGTTGCGGCAAATTCAAGTAACTCATGCAACTAAATCATAGAATCTCTCAATGTCATTAAAATTAATATTTTCTCCGTCTATTACTCACTTTGAGTGGTGATATATAAAAAGTATGCTGCCGTAAATATTTGGCAATCAGGGAATGAATTTATATTTTGTAACTGCAAATAAAAAGTCTTGATTGCCAAAGAAATATAAAAAGAACCTGCCGTGCAGTACAAAGGTTGTCATTTATATAAATATTGTCGGTAAAAGCCTGAAACTCATTCGATGATAAGGTGTTATTCCTATTTCGGCGATAACTTTCCGGTGTTTCCGCGTCGGATAACCTTTATTATTACTCCAGTCATATTGCGGAAATTCTTCATGCAGGCGGAGCATATACTCGTCGCGATGCGTTTTAGCCAAAACAGAAGCGGCGGCAATAGAAAGGTATTTCCCATCACCTTTTACGATAGTTGTATGCGGAATATTTTTGTAGTTTTTGAACCGATTACCGTCAATTAACAAATGTTGAGGACAAATGTTCAATCGGTCTAAAGCCCTGTGCATAGCAAGTATGGATGCATTCAGGATATTTATCCGGTCAATTTCGCCGGACGATACGGTTGCTACCGCCCATGCCAGGGCTTCTTTTTCGATGACAGGGCGCAAAGCATCGCGCTGTTTTTCGGATAATTGCTTGGAATCATTCAATTCTTCACATTCAAAATCCGGAGGAAAGACGACGGCTGCCGCAAAAACCGCACCGGCAAGGCAACCCCGTCCGGCTTCGTCGCAACCGGCTTCAATCAAATCTTTATTTAGATGAGGTAAGAGCATTGCTTTCACGCAAACAAGTAAACGAGTTGACGAGTAAACAAGAACCTGCCATTCGTAACGCATCAATTCTTATATACTTGTCAACTCGTTTACCCGTTAACTTTGTTTCCTCGTCAACTATTTTATCAAATCAACGCGGCCTTTCATCTCCGTCAATACCGCACGGGCAACCGTTGCGGAAACTTCTTCGTAATGCGAGAACGACATAGTGCTTGTGGCGCGACCCGAAGTGATTGTTCGCAAAGAGGTAACATAACCGAACATTTCCGAAAGCGGCGCATGAGCCTTCACGATTCTTGCACCCGTCCGGCTGCTGTCCATGCCTTCGATTTGCCCGCGGCGCTTGTTCAAGTCGCCGATAACGTCGCCCATACTTTCTTCCGGGGTAATCACTTCGATACGCATAATCGGTTCTTTCAAAACCGGTACTGCCTTTTCGCAAGCGTTTCGGAATGCCTGCATTGCACAGATTTCAAACGATAACTGGTCGGAATCCACAGGGTGATACGAACCGTCAATAACGGTTACTTTCAGTTTATCCAAAGCATAGCCTGCCAATACGCCGTTTTTCATAGCACGCTGGAAACCTTTCTGGATGGCAGGGATATATTCTTTCGGGATATTTCCTCCCTTTACTTCGTCAATAAATTGCAAATCGCCTTCAAAATCGGCGTCCGCCGGTTCGATGCGAACAATCATATCGGCAAATTTACCGCGTCCGCCGGTTTGTTTCTTATAAACTTCACGCAATTCCACCGCTTTGGTAATCGCTTCCTTATACGATACTTGCGGACGGCCTTGGTTACATTCCACCTTAAATTCGCGTTTCAGACGGTCAATAATGATTTCCAAATGCAATTCGCCCATGCCCGAAATAACGGTTTGACCGGTTTCTTCATCGGTTTTTACGGTAAATGTCGGATCTTCTTCCGCCAACTTGCCCAAACCGATGCCTAATTTATCCAAGTCTTTCTGCGTTTTCGGCTCTACGGCGATTCCGATAACCGGTTCGGGAAAATCCATGGATTCCAATACGATCGGGTGATTTTCGTCGCACAAAGTATCGCCGGTGCGAATATCTTTGAAACCGACCCCCGCGCCGATGTCCCCGCAACCGATAAATTCCTTCGGGTTTTGCTTGTTGGAGTGCATCTGGAACAAACGGGAAATGCGTTCTTTCTTGCCCGAACGTGTATTGTAAACGTAAGAACCGGCTTCAAGTTCTCCCGAATAAATGCGGAAAAAACAAAGGCGTCCTACATACGGGTCGGTTGCAATCTTGAATGCCAAAGCGCAGAACGGTTCGGAAGAACTCGGTTTGCGGATAATTACCTTTTCCGTATCATCCGGGTCGGTACCTTCAATAGCCGGCGTATCAACCGGACTGGGAAGATAAGCGCAGGCGGCGTCCAAAAGCGGCTGTACGCCTTTATTTTTGAACGACGAACCGCAAATCATCGGATTAATTTGCATCGAAAGCGTTCCTTTGCGAATTGCGGCGCGAATTTCATCTTCCGTAATCGTTGCCGGATCGTCAAAGTACTTTTCCATTAAAGTATCGTCAACTTCCGCCAAAGTTTCGAGCATTTTATCGCGCCATTCCCGGGCTTCGCCGACAAATTCCGCAGGGATTTCTTCTGTGGAATAATCGGCGCCCATTGTTTCATCGTGCCAATAAAGCGCTTTCATCGTAATCAGGTCGATAATTCCCCTGAAATGTTCTTCCGCTCCGATGGGAATTTGAATCGGACACGGCTTCGCGCCTAATATTTCTTTTACCTGGCGGACAACTTCAAAAAAGTTTGCTCCCGAACGGTCCATCTTGTTTACATAACCGATTCGGGGAACATGATATTTGTCGGCCTGACGCCACACGGTTTCCGATTGAGGCTCAACGCCTCCCACGGCGCAAAAAGTAGCTACCGCGCCATCCAGGACGCGGAGTGAACGTTCTACTTCGACCGTAAAATCAACATGCCCCGGAGTATCAATCAAATTGATTTTATAGGTATCGCCTGCATATTTCCAGTTAGCGGTTGTTGCCGCAGAAGTGATCGTAATTCCACGTTCCTGCTCCTGCTCCATCCAGTCCATAGTTGCGGCTCCATCATGCACTTCGCCTATTTTATGGGTAAGTCCCGTATAATACAAGATACGTTCCGATGTAGTTGTCTTACCGGCGTCAATGTGAGCCATGATGCCGAGGTTTCGAGTAAATTTTAAATTTAAATCCGAACTGTTAGCCATTATTATCAATAAAATTAAAATCTGAAATGAGCGAATGCCCTGTTCGCTTCCGCCATCCTGTGCATGTCTTCTTTTCTTTTGAACGCGCCGCCCTGATTATTGAACGCATCAACGATTTCGGCCGATAGTTTATCGGACATGGATTTACCACCCCTTTTGCGGGAGAAAGAAATCATATTTTTCATTGAAACCGATTCTTTGCGGTCGGGGCGGATTTCGGTAGGAACCTGAAACGTTGCGCCGCCAATCCGGCGGGATTTTACTTCCACAAGCGGGGTTATGTTGTTAAGCGCTTGTTTCCATACCTCAAGGGGAGATTTTTGCTCATTGGGCAATTTAGCCTTTACTTTATCTAAAGCAGTATAAAAAATATCGAAGGCAATGCTTTTTTTGCCGTCATACATTAAGTGGTTTACAAATTTTGTAACCTTCTGATCACCAAAAACAGGATCGGGTAGAACCTGTCTTTTCTTTGGTTTAGCTTTTCTCATTTTTCTAAATTTTTAAATTGGTTGTTAACTCCCGGTATCTTCAACAAATTCCTCCGAATTTGTTTACTCAACCTTAATTTCAATTGACAATGGATAATTGACAATTAGTTTTCCATATATCAATTTTCAATTATTTTTTCTTTGCGGGCACTGCCTGTGCAGGCGCTTTCCCTGCTTTCGGACGTTTGGCACCGTATTTGGAACGCCTTTGCGTACGGCCGTTTACGCCTGCGGTATCCAAAGTTCCGCGTACGATGTGATAACGAACACCCGGAAGGTCTTTTACACGGCCGCCTCTTACCAATACGATGGAGTGTTCCTGCAAATTATGACCTTCGCCCGGAATGTAAGCATTCACTTCTTTCGAACTTGTCAAACGGACGCGGGCTACTTTACGCATGGCAGAATTCGGTTTCTTCGGCGTTGTGGTATAAACCCTCACACACACGCCACGTCTTTGCGGACATGCGTCCAAAGCGGGAGATTTTCCCTTTTCAACTAAAACTTCCCTTCCTTTTCTTACTAATTGTTGAATTGTAGGCATTTTGTAAAATTAAATTCTTTCGTTTTTTTATATTTATTAAATATTTGTTCTCAATCCGAAACGGGGCTGCAAATGTAGTGATAATTATTAAGAAAACAATAGGTTATTTCAAAAAACCTAAATTCTGCCGCAAAAAAGGTATTGGACGCAGTGCTTTTGCAAATTGTAAGCAATTGACTTCCGTTATCAATCTGAGCCCAACACCGCAATCTTTAAGCAAAAATGTGAATCAATTCGACAGCGCTCCGTTAGAGAATGCTGTGCTTTACGTTCCTGCCGGATCCGAAACAAAGTACCAGGAAGCCATTGGATGGATGAAGTTCGGGCGCAAGGAAACTGTAGTTATGTCCGGAAACTGCTGCGAGAATGAATCATCGGATGTTACCTGGAATTTTGATCTTCCGAAGAGAGTGCTGACTGTTAGCGGGACAGAGGCAATTATGAATATTGACACTACTCCTCCGTGGCATCTGTTTCAATTTCTCATTACAGGACTTGTGATTGAAAACGGAATAACAAGTATTGGAACTTCTGCTTTTGCCGGGTGCGAGAGTTTGACTTCCGTTATCATTCCGCAGAGCGTAACAGAGATTGAACCCGGCGCTTTCGTCGGATGTACAGGTTTGACTTCCGTTACGAATCTGAATCCTGAACCGCAAATTTTAGGCCCTAACGGGACTCAATTCAACAACGTTACGTTAAATAGCGCGACGCTTTTTATTCCCGCAGGATCCGAAGCAAACTACAGGGAAGCCGATATCTGGCCGGATTTCGGGGAAAGGATCGTTTTAGCTACAAGTATTGATCTTCTCGAATCTTCCGTAACCAAGTGTCTTAACGAAACCGAACAACTGACGGTGGCTATGCCCGAAGATGTAACGGATAAAACCGTAACATGGGCGAGCAACAGCCCGATTGCCACCGTATCTGACTCCGGTTTGGCAACCGCTAAGGCTGGAGGTACTGCTGTCATTACAGTTACAACTTCATACGGCGTTACTGACTCTTGTACGGTGCATGTAGAAAGCAACGACACTACACTGGCGTCGCTTGCCGTAAATGACTATAATGCGCAAACCTCCCTTCCGCTTTCGCCCGAATTCAATTCCGACAGCCTCAATTATACGGTTAACGCAGCACATATTACGCATTACGATTAAGGCTACGCCGCAGGATAGCAACGCCACAGTAGGCAGTACAGGAGCATAAGGAATAGTAGACAGTATAGGAACACAAGGCATAATACACAAGTTAAATGTCGGGAAGAATGAGTTGAAAATTATGGTTCATGCCGAAGATGAATCAAAAAAGATTTATACGGTAAACGTAATTCGCGCGTCTGCCACAGGTATTCCTCAGGCTGTCGAACCGGCCGTACAGGTATTGCTCTCAGGGCAAATTTTGTATGTCAATTCGCCTGCAGCCGAACGGGTAAATATTTATTCCATTACCGGAGCCTTGCTTTACGAATTGGAAAACCGGCGGGTAAAACATCCTTTACCGTTAATTTAACAAACTCATTAACACAGGTATTGATTGTAAAAGGAAGTTCCGGGTGGGTGAAAAAATTGTTAATTGGCAATTATTGATACGAAATACATTATAATTATCCTCTCCCGGACACTAAAACGAAAAACAGACTGCATGATTTATTTATAAACAGTGCTTGAAAAATTTATATTAATGTAAACTTAACATTTAAATAATCTTCCGTAAACATCATAATTGAAAAATAATCATTTCCTTTGTACTGTATTTCAAAGCCTGTTTAACAAAACCTTTTTTACCTCTTACCAAAATTATTTTAAATGGCTATGAGAGAAAAGCGTGGGTAACAGGGCAAACGCATAAAAAAAACAGGATGCAACAGTTATCAACAATTCATGATGTTGATTGTTGATAACTAATTGAAAATCATTGTTGTTGTGTCGGTAAAAAGTTTTAACTTTGTG
>JAITCT010000043.1 GCA_031282925.1 Dysgonamonadaceae bacterium
ATCCGCGCTAAAATGGACGAAAACAGGTCTGAAACGGGCAACCACAAATAGACCGAGATATAGCGGCTTATCCACTGTGTAAGCGTTGATTGAAAACCGTCATAAACGCTAATCGCGAAAGCGATGGGTCCCAAAATAGCAAGGACTATCAAAAAGAATGTCCGTATCGTGTCGATGACCAAAGCGGCAGCCTGGAATAACAGTTCGAGCAGTTCCCGGAAAAAATCGCGGATCGCTTTCTTCATGTCGTACATGCCACGCTCAACCCACATGCCTGCCATTGTTACCAGATCGGAAGGCGACCAGCCGAGTTCATCCAGCCTTTTATCAAATTCTTCGTGATTGACAAGGTAGGCTGTTTCCGGATTGCGCATCATCGCCTCGTATTCCAGCTTATCTTTTTGCTCCCGGTATTTATTCATATCGAAAGTCTGCGTTTCCAGCATCCGGTTGCAGCCCTTGACAACGGGCGACATCACGGAATTAATGGTTCCTAAAACAAAAGTGGGGAAGAACATAATGCAGAGTCCAATCGCAAACGGGCGCAAAAGCGGGTAAACATCTATCGGTTCGGCGCGGGAGAGCGACTGCCAGACCCGCGAGGCGACATAAAAAGCGCTCCCAGCCCGGCTATCCCTTTCGCCACACCCGCCATATTCCTGCACAACGGCATCATCTCTGTATAGAGATTTCGTAAAATCTGGTGCAGGTTTTCAAAATCTACTGATAACAAAATCATATTCGTAATTCGTAATTTTTAATTCCTAATTGACTGTTACCAGTACCTGTTGTTAGCGTTCCCATAAAGAGCGACTACCCGGTCGGAATCGCCCGCTTTCTTAGCCCGGAGGTAGGAAACGGAAATGTTTTTCCGCGTATAGTAGCTGACCAGATTCCGGTGGTTTTTGAGGCGGTCATAGACATAATTGATAATATCCATCCGTTCATGGTCGGTCATGGAAAGCCCATTGACGTTGACCACATCTTTCATTTCAAGCAACATATCGGCGCTTTCCTGCAAAAGAATTGTGTAGCCGTTGGAAATGGCTATCAATTCCTCATAGCGGAAATGCGGGTCGGAAAGCATCTTTTGGAAACTGTTTACATAGATATCGCCGATTTCGCCGACAAGCAAAATAGCGTCCCTTACCTTTTTTGCGTCCTTAACCAAATCGTGTATGGCCTTGAGTTTGTCGTAATACTCTTTGCCCTGGTTGTACAATTTTTGCACCTCCTGAAAGTTCTTTATTACATTGCTAACCGTTGATGATGTCTGCACAATCTGGTTGGCAGAATTGGAGATACCTGTAGCAATATTTACCCGGTCAATGACCGCAAACTGTGCATTTACACGGCTTGTAACACTTACAAGCACAATACTCATTACTAAAATTGACTTTTTCATTTTCTTAATTGTTAATCGTTAATTATTAATTGTTTCTCTTGCTTTCTGCCAACTGTTTGATGGCAAGTTCGATATTCCCGCCCAGCTTGTCCGCCAGTTGGAACAGTTCAAGTTTTTCGGATTCTTCGGTGGTGTAGCATAAATATTCCTGCATTGAAACTTCGGTAGCGTAAACCGCTGATTGAACGCCACCCAAACCGATCCACACTTCCTTGTATTTCCGGTTCGGATCGTTCGACTGGTTGATGGAAAGGATTTGGGAGCGTTCCTTATCGGTCAGTCCAAGCAGCGCCTGGATACCGTCGAACTTGTTCATGTATTTCCTTTGGTCTAACAGTATTTTACAATCCGAATTATTGATAATGGATTCCTTGACAATGGGACTGGAAATAATATCGTCCACTTCCTGGGTTACCACCACCGCTTCGCCGAAGAATTTACGAACCGTTTTGAACATGTACTTTAAATATTCTGCCATCCCTTCTTTGGAAAGCGCTTTCCAGGCCTCTTCCAGGAGGATCATCTTGCGGACGCCCTTTAAGCGCCTCATTTTGTTGATGAAAGTTTCCATCAGTATGATGGTAACAATGGGGAAAAGCACGCGGTTATCCTTGATATTATCCAGTTCAAAGACAATAAACCGCTTACCCGGAAGGTCTAACTGCTTGTTCGAGTTCAACAGGTAATCGTATTCCCCGCCTAAGTGATAAGGCTCCAGGACATTGAGGAAATTATGGATATCGAAATCTTTTTCGCGGGTTTTCTTCTGCTCCAAAACCATTTGGTAATCCACCCGGACAAAATCGTAAAAGGAATTGAATGAAGGTTTAATCCTCCGGTTCGTTTTCAATGATTCCAGATACAGGTTCACGGCATTGGAAAGGGCGACTTCTTCCGCCCGCGTCGGGGCTTCGTCGTCCCGCTTCCAGAGCGTCATGATAAGCGTCTTGATGGACTCCTTTTTTTCGATGTCGAAAACGCCGTCTTCGGTATAAAACGGATTGAAAGCAATAGGGTCTTCTTCCCTGCAGGTAAAGTAAATACCGTCTTCCCCGCCGGTCTTGCTATGAATCAAATCGCAAAGTCCCTGATAGGAGTTCCCTGTATCGACAATCAATACATGCGTTCCCTGTTCGTAATACTGCCGGCACAGGTGATTGGTAAAAAAAGATTTTCCCGAACCCGACGGACCCAAAACGAATTTATTCCTGTTGGTGATAATTCCTTTTTTCATCGGCAGGTCGGAAATATCCACGTGCAGCGGCCTGCCGCTTACCCTGTCCGCCATTTTGATGCCGAAAGGCGATGGCGAAGACTTGTAATTGGTTTCCCCGATAAAGAAGCACAGGGCGTTTTCAATAAAAGTGTAAAAACTTTCCTCCGAAGGAAAATCGCCTTCGCCTCCGGGAATGCCCGCCCAGAAAAGAGCCGGGACATCCACCGTATTGTGGCGGGGCTTGCACTCCATCAGGGCAAGCTGACTGCCGACGTCGTTCTTTGCCTGTTTCAGTTTTTCCGGGCTGTCGGCGAACGCCATCACGTTTACATGCGCCCGGATAGAAGTCAAGCCTTGACTGTGCGCTTCGTTCAGGTATTCTTCAATCCAGATTTTGTTTATCTGGTTTTGACGGGAATACCGGGAAAGGGAGTGCATATTCCGCGCCTGCTTTTCAAACCGTTTCAGATTTTCCGCGCTGTCGTCAATAAACAGATACTGGTTTACAACGTGGTTGCAGGAAAGAAGTACGCCGATGGGCGCTGCAAACGACAGGCGGCAGTCGCTACGGTCGGTCGAAAGTTTTTCGTAACGGTTGTCGGTCGAAACTTTGCCCGGCAGGTCGTCCGTATCGGACAGGGTATGCAGGCAAAGGTAATTGTCGCCGATTTTCATCTCGCCGGGCATCAGGCACAAATCCTGCAAACAGGTTGTGTCGTTTTGCGAAAGCGTGAAATATTTTTCGATAATCCCTGCCTGTTTGTCCGTTCCGGTGATTTCATTATCCGTTAAACGGATGAGTTTTACAAATCCCGAATCATTGATTATCCGTTCAAACTGTTCGACGGCTTCAAGGAATTTGATGGCCGTTTCCCTGTCCTGCATTTCCTTTGGAACAATAAAACCGCGTGTCAGGGCATTGAAATTGCTTTGCTGCCTTGCCCGCTCTTTGGTCGTTTTCGTCAGGAACAGGCAGGAAAAATGATTCAGGAACGGTCGCTCGTTGAAATGACGCTCAAAACTCCGGCTAAGGAAACTCATATCTTCCTTTCCCGTATCGGGCGTATAGTTTTCGTCGGTAAACCAGTCCTGGCGGTGGACAATCGAATAGTCTTTTTGTTCAGGTAAAAAGTGCCATAAACAGGGACGGAAGCGGCGGTAATGCCGAAACCGATGCAAATCCACTGGCTGACGACCGCCATGTACATCACCACAAAGATGACGAACACGGCGAGCAGTCCGCCGGCGAAGATGAAAAGGTATTGCGCCTTTAAACCCTGAAATTCAGCCGACCGGCCAATTCCCTTGTTAATAGAATATTCCGCCATGGCTTACAGGAAGAAAGAACGAAGAATAGTTGCCGATACAATCCGGAAGATACAGGCGCCGAACCACGAAGCGGCGGTTTTCGACGTATCGGGGTCGCCGCTCGAAAATTTTGAGTACACCTTGATGCCGCCGATAAGACCCACAACCGCACCAACAGCATAGATTAGGCTTGCTGCCGTCAGAAAAAATTTCCT
>JAITCT010000102.1 GCA_031282925.1 Dysgonamonadaceae bacterium
CTCGTTCCCTGTACTAACAGAATTGCTCCTGCAATAACGAACAGCAAAGCGACGATTTCGGCCATGAACCCGATAAGACCTCCCGCCGATTCGTTCAGCCTCGAAATAACTTCCTGAAACAGCGCTTGCGGCAAACGGGCAATGATACCCACCATAATGATGAATGAAATACCGTTGCCGATTCCCTTATCGGTGATTCGTTCCCCAAGCCAAAGCACAAACATTGAACCCGCAGCCAGAATGATGGTTGATGAAAATGTAAACCACCAACCCGACGGAATAGCAGAGCCGGCTTGTTTCATTTGTACATTCAGGTTAACCAAATAAGCAGGCGCTTGAAGGAGCAAAACCCCCAATGTCAGGTAACGGGTGTATTGATTCATTTTCCTTCTTCCGCTTTCACCTTCCTTTTGCAATTTCTGAAAATACGGAATGGCAATACCTAACAACTGAATCACAATGGATGCCGAGATGTAGGGCATAATTCCCATTGCCACAATAGAAGCATTGGAAAAAGCGCCTCCCGAAAACATATCCAAAAGCGACATCAGCCCGCTTGAAGTTTGGTTGTGCAAATACGTCAATGCATGAGGGTCAATGCCGGGAAGAGTTATTACCGACAAAAAACGGTAAACTAAGATCAAAAGAAGCGTAATGCCGATTCGGTTTCTCAGATCCTCAATCTTCCAAATATTTTTTATAGTTTGAATTGCTCTCATTGATATATCAGAGTTTTACAACTGTTCCTCCTGCTTTAACGATGGCTTCTTCGGCTGTTTTGGAAAAAGCGTGAGATGTAATTTCCAGCGCGGAAGTAACGGTGCCTTTGGCAAGGATTTTAACTAAATGTTTGGATGATATAAATCCGGCATGAACCAATTCGGAAATACCTATCTTCGTCAATTGCCGGACGTCGGCCAATTGTTGCAGTGCTTCCAAATTAATCGCCTTGTATTCAACTCGGTTGATATTTTTAAATCCGTATTTAGGCAAACGCCTTTGTATCGGCATTTGCCCGCCTTCAAAACCAATTTTCTTGGAATATCCTGATCTTGATTTCTGGCCTTTATGTCCTCGGGTAGAAGTTCCTCCCAACCCGGAACCCGGTCCGCGACCGATTCTTTTCCGTGTTTTTACCGAACCCGCAGCAGGTTTTAAACTTGATAAATTCATATTGTGATTGTTAATTACGAATTATGAATGACGAATGATTTTATTTTTCATTTTCGATTCTCAATTCTCAATTTGTACTAAATGTTTAACTTTCTCAACCATCCCCAGAATAGCAGGATTCGCTTCATGCTCCACTACACGACCCATCTTCTTCAAACCCAAAGCATCTAAAGTTCTTTTTTGAACTTTCGGACATTTGATGCGACTTCTTACCTGTTTGATTTTTATTGTTGCCATATCTTTATTCTCCTGAATTAACCTTTAAACACTTTTTCTACCGAAATACCCCGGTTTTGAGCTACCATAGCCGGATCTCTCAATTCGTTCAATGCCGCGATAGTCGCTTTTACCAAGTTGTGAGGATTGGACGAACCTTTGGATTTTGCCAAAACGTCGGTAATTCCAACACTTTCCAGCACAGCGCGCATAGCGCCTCCTGCTTTTACGCCCGTACCGTGGGTAGCCGGTTTGATAAACACTTGAGCGCCCCCGAATTTAGCCGCTTGTTCGTGAGGTATGGTACCTTTATATACGGGAACTTTTATCAAGTTCTTTTTTGCCGCTTCTACGCCTTTGGCAATTGCAGCCGTTACTTCACCTGCTTTACCCAAACCCCAACCGACAACGCCGTCTTCATTTCCTACAACGACAATAGCGGCAAAACTGAAAGTACGCCCCCCTTTTGTAACTTTAGTTACGCGGTTGATAGCAACTAACCTGTCTTTTAATTCCAAGTCGTTTGTTGACTTTACCTTATTATTTATTGCCATGCTAATTAAAATTTAAGTCCGGATTTACGGGCAGCTTCTGCCAATTCTTTCACTCGACCATGATATAAATACCCATTTCTATCGAAAACAACGGCTTCAATGCCGGCTTCTTTTGATTTTTGAGCAATCAGTTCGCCTACCCTGGAAGCAATTTCCTTTTTAGGCGCTTTTTCTGTCATTCCAAGAGAAGAGGCAACGGCTAAAGTACGACCCTTCAGGTCGTCAACGACTTGAGCATAAATTTGTTTGTTGCTTCTGAATACAGTCAAACGGGGACGTTCGGCAGTTCCTGAAATATGCTTGCGAACCCGCTGCTTTATTTTGATTCTTCTTAATTCCTTTGTTGTCATATCGTTATAATTATTTATTTGCCGATTTTCCGGATTTTCTGCGAACCACTTCACCCACAAAACGAATCCCTTTTCCTTTGTAAGGTTCGACTTTACGGAAAGAACGGATTTTAGCGCAAACTTGTCCTAGCAATTGTTTATCCGCCGATTCAAGGATAATGAGCGGGTTTTTGTTACGTTCGCTCTTCGTCTCCACTTTAATTTCGGGCGGCAACTTCAAAAAGATGTTGTGCGTATAACCTAACGCAAAATCCAAAATATTACCGGTATTCGTAACACGATAACCGACACCGACCAATTCAAGTTCTTTCCTGTAGCCTTCCGAAACGCCTGTCACCATATTATTAAGCAATGCGCGATAAAGACCATGCATGGCGCGATTCCGGCGTTCGTCATCCGGACGGGAAACCGCCAAAATGCCGTCTTTCACTTCAACAGTAATAGCAGGATTGATTTCTTGCGATAATTCACCTTTAGGACCTTTCACTGTAACCACGTTATCTTTGTACTCTACAGTTACTTTCGCCGGTATTGTAATGGGTAGTTTTCCTATTCTTGACATACTTCCTCCTTCTTTTTTTTAAGAAACATAACATAATACTTCACCGCCGATTTTCAAATCGCGGGCTTCTTTATCCGTCATCACTCCCTTAGAGGTGGAAAGTACAGCAATACCCAATCCGTTTAATACGCGGGGCATTTCCTTATAACCGGTATAACGACGCAAACCCGGTGTAGAAATACGTTTCAGGGTTTTAATCGCGTTCACTTTATTCACTGGGTCATATTTCAGGGCGATTTTAATCGTACCCTGCGGACCCTCATCTACAAACTTGTAATTCAAGATGTAGCCTTTGTCGAAAAGGATCTTTGTGATCTCCTTCTTCAAATTGGAAGCAGGAATCTCCACCACTCTGTGTTTTGCTTTGATGGCGTTCCGCAACCTTGTCAGATAATCTGCAATTGGATCTGTCATAAATTAATAATTAAATTGATCTCCCTCCGGAAACAATATTTAATACACTCTCCTGATTGTACTCGAAAAGATATTTATCTTCTGAAAATCAGTCCGATTCATCTACTTTTTGTACACAAAACGGCCTGCAAAGGTAATATATTTTTTGGAAATGACAAAAATTCGGCAGAAAAAGGCGAAATATTTTTTGAGGTGCTATTTTTATTGCAATCAATCCCGTCAGGGATTAAAGCCCAGTAGAAATGTCTGATTCCGCACAGCACTCCGCATGACGTCAGTTGTGCGGCCTGAGGTTAAATGAGCTTACAGGGTTATCAGGCATGTCAAAATCATGTTGCATCTCTACGAGGTGCCGATTCTATATTCATCAACGTATATGCTTGAAAAATAGCACAGGAAAAAAAGAATTGGCAGAATAACAGAAATATAGTATCTTTGCATTACCGCAACCATAGTTACAGCAACAATGGTTGCGATAACCGGTGAAATATCGTATCCTTTTTTTATCAATAAATAATGAAGTTCTACAACAGGGAAAAAGAAATAGCCGTTTTGCAAAAACAGGAAAATTTGCCTTCGGAATTTGC
>JAITCT010000191.1 GCA_031282925.1 Dysgonamonadaceae bacterium
GTCCGCCATCTCCGTCCACGCCTGCTGATGAACCGGTGCATACTTGAAGCAGCCCGTAAAACGGCAGGCAATGATATGCGGGAGCGTGTTTCCCTCCGGACAATCGAATATCTCCTTACTGTAAAACCCGCTGTCTGCACGGATAAGGCCGACTTTCCCGTTCCGTAGGCGGCCGAGCGTGTTTTCAGGGAAAGAGAGAAAACCGGTCGCTGTTCCCGTATTGCCCGGACGAAGCCGGCAGCCGGCTATCATACGGATATCGGCTACAAAGGCAGGCGGTGGATGAACGCTCCTGCGACCCGGACGGCGGGGATTGCAGCCTCTGGCCGCCCCTTCCCGTTCGCCGCTCCGGTTCATAACCGTAGAATCAAAATCCAATGTGTAACTGTCAAACCAAAGATTATCAGAGAACCAGCTGTACACGGCATCAAAACAGGACTGTTAACGGCTTGGGTAAATTTGTTCGGGTAACGCTGATATGCACGATGGTCGGCATTGCGTTGCCAGTCCGACATCTTGCAAGGAGTCCGGTCGTAACGGACAGTATCCAAATGTTCAAAGCAGCCGGCGCCACACCAAACCCCGGCAAACATGCCCTGAACAAGTTGAAAGGGAGGCTAACCCCTGTTTGAGCCCTGTCAGGGAAGACCAAAAGAACCCAGTGACTCTTCAAACCTGCACTTGGACAGCATCCCGAACAGGAGAGAAATGCCTCCCCGGGGGCTTGTATCCCTATCTGCAAACTCCAGCCGGTAATCGTCAAACAGCATACTTCTACGGTTATATTTCACAGGCAATTATACGAAGTTTTTCCTGATGACCGTCATTAGAAAACATGCCAATGGATCTAATGACCGATTTGGGTTTAACAGTCAGTTGGAAGGATTCAAACAGGTTTTGATACCAACTCTTACGCAGGCGCAGTTTGCCGATATGTACGCACAAACAGTCACCTACGGAATGTTTATTGCTCGGTTGCAGGACAATTCTAATGACAGTTTTTCGCGTTCAAAAGCAAGTTCGTTAATTCCGAAATCGAACCCTTTCCTGCAAAATTTCTTTGACTACATTACAGGCATTAATATTGATGAAAGTATCAAATGTACAGTAGATTTCATTGCCGACATGTTTAATTATGTGGAAATAAACAACATACGAAAAGAATTTGAAAGTAAGAACAAAGACCCTTTTATTCATTTTTACGAAGACTTTCTTATTAAATACAGCAAGGCGGCAAAAGATTTGAGAGGCGCGTATTACACTCCGATTGAAGTTGTAGATTTTATTGTAAGGGGCGTTGATGATTTGCTGAAAACAGAATTTGGAATAGCAGACGGATTGGCGGATGATTCAAAGGTAACGATAAACAGCAACCAAATACCCAAAATTCAAATCCTTGACCCCGCCACAGGAACAGGTACTTTTCTTGCACAAGCGGTAAGACAAATTTATAAAAGTTTTGGAGCCGGCAGCGGCGACTGGAACGACCAGGGCAGCCGCATGAAAAATAAAATAATTCAGTAGTTATCAACAATTCAGGGTGTATTGTTGTTGATAACTGTTTGGTATAAGTATTATAAGACAATATTTGTTTAGTATCTCTGTATTTATAACAATTATATAAAGATTGTGGAACAAACATCTCTGCACAAATCTTTCCGTACGTTAATTGATCCCCGCATTAATCGCCGCAAACTTCATTCCCTGTTGGATATCATTATCTTAAGCATTCTTGCAGTACTTTGTGGAGCAGATACCTATGAAGAGATGGAACTTTTCGGCAAGGAAAATTATTGTTTTTTGAAACAGTTCCTGTCATTGAAAAACGGTATTCCTTCTCAGGATACTGTTAACCGTGTCTTTCAAAGGATTAATCCCCGTCGGTTTGAACGCTGTTTTATCATGCGGGCTCAAGGATTGAAAGACGGGCATATTCTGGGACGTGTAATAGCTATAGACGGCAAAACGGTTCGAGGTTCAAAAGACACGTTTCATCACAAATCGCCACTACACTCCGTTCATGCCTGGAGTGTAGGGAATGGCATCTGTCTGGCCCGGATGGAATGTGGTGAAAAGACCGGTGAAATAACAACCGTTCCCCAAGTGCCGGAACTGCTTGAAAAAAAAGGTTCTGTTATAACCGTTGATGCTGTGGGTACTCAGCGGGAAACTGCACGTAAAACAGTTGAAAACGGAGGGGATTGCATTCTTGCGGTCAAAGGCAGTCAAGGCCGTTTGGAGGAAGAAATTCATGCTGCCTGCAAGCGCAACTCTTCTGTCCCGGATACGGGGAGCGTAGAAAAAGGACACGGACGGATTGAAACACGCCGGTGCGAAGTCTTTGAAAAAGGTCTGACAGCAGATTTTGAAAATCGCTGGGAAAAGTTGACAGCGGTCATTAAAATTGCTTCCATACGCGAGTTCGGAGATAAGACGGAAACTCGGGAACGTTTTTATATCGGCAGTTTGAATCCGGATAACAGTTTTAACAGGTACATTCGCGACCGCCGGGCAGTAGAAAACAACCCGCACTGGAGCTTGACACGGTCTTTCGTGAAGATGAACAGCGAAAGAGGGCCAGGCACGCCGCTAAAATTTTGCCACAGTCAGAAAAACTGCTCTTAATTTGCTCGGAAAAGATATGCGAAAAGGCTCGCTCAAGGGAAAATGACTGAAAGCCGCCTGGAACAGGGAATATCTGATTGAATTATTAAAATGCGTTTGCACTGCTGTCATGATGCGTTATTCGATATGACACAACACTCAAGACTCTAAAAACATTAGGAGAATTACCTGAAAGGAATCATTTAAGGGTGAAATATTTG
Organism: Dysgonamonadaceae bacterium; assembly: GCA_031282925.1. GTDB lineage: Bacteria > Bacteroidota > Bacteroidia > Bacteroidales > Azobacteroidaceae > Azobacteroides. Next base: position 2,826 of record JAITCT010000191.1, read on the forward strand.
TTAGCCCGATGCGAAGATGTATTGCTCCTGATGAACGGAAAGACCGACTGGATTTAGAGGGGCAAAAATCATGCTATAGAGGTAAAAAAACTCATAAATTATAGAATTTCAATGTCGCTCAATTTCAACTGTTTATAATTTTATTGAATATAATGGCTATTGGAAATAATTTAAAAATAATTAATAATGATTTTTTTAAGACAATTCCACTTTTCATTTTAAATCGAAAAAGGAACAGATAATATTTCAAAAAAAAGTCTTTGATACTCTTTGGCTTTGGTTTAAACTTACACCATACAGTTAATTTTATGTAAGTAAGTGTTCATAATTAAGCAGCATAATGCGTATAGTTAATTCTCAATCCCCTCCCTATTTCGACCAACGCTCTGTTAGTAGCATAGAAGAGTGTTTGAGCACAGGTGTAGTCCTGTGGCCTGAGCCACTTTCCTTTCATGATTCGCCAAAGCGTTTCAGCGATGTTCAGGTAAGGAGAGTAAGGCGGAATGTAGAAAAGAAAGAGCCCTCGCTGTTCCCGGACAGGACGCCTTTCCCGAATCTTTGCATTTCTGTGTACGCTGGCATTGTCGAGTACAACAAACGTCTTTT
>JAITCT010000192.1 GCA_031282925.1 Dysgonamonadaceae bacterium
AAAAGCTTCGGATGATTTTATGGACAAATATCCCGTTACATTTAATGACGTTTTACCAGTGTGGAATTATTCGCTAAACAAACCATTAATGTTATAAATTATTTTTAGAATAGCCCTAAGTACAGAAAAACGGCTGTACATTTCCCGTCGCTAAACAAGTTTCACGTGCAACGCACAAAAACAAAGGAAACAATACAGCCGCAATATTTATTATTTAGGCATAAAAAAGCTCTGACTAAATGGGCAACCTTGCAGGTTGCACGTAAACTTATTTAGCAATGCAAATGTAAGGACTTTTTTTGAATTGGCAAATTTTTTGACAAAAAAAACCCGGCAAGAAAAAATCTTACCGGGGCGCGTCTAATTAAAACAGTCACGCTAATTCACGCGCAACAATTTTGAGGTGGTCACTAAGTGACAAGAGTGCATCCGAAAATTGTTTTTTTTCATTCTCGGTAAATCTGGCCGGACGGCCATGTATGTTCCAACCATACAAGCGTTGATAAAGCCACGACCTCGTTTTCCCAAAGTATATCTTTGAGAATTGGGCCATATTCAGGTATCTTTCAATACCGTCCAATTGTTCCAAGAAAGTAATTTCTTTGTCAATTTCCTTGATTTGATTTAGCTTTGAAAGCTGAATAGTCAAAAGGGATTCGCCAATTTTTTCTTTCTCATTTTCCGGTTTGCTGGAAAAGTAAGTGTCTATCAACTTGTCAAATTCGGCCTCGGAGAGACCTCGGCCGGCAGCAAGCAAGCCATCAATTTCGTTTTCAATTTTTTTCATATCAATTTTTTTTAGCCCCCTCCGGAGAGGTGGCGGTTGTTACTCTATTCTTTCTAACTCTCTGTTTATCTCATTTAACTGGTCGAGATATAAATTTCTCATTTCCATTAAATGAGGCGTTTCGCCAATTTTTTCTGCGATTCTGTTTGTGTTTCGCAGATCCTGAAGAAGCAATTGGCGAAGCTCCTTCAGTTCCTCAATTTTTTTCTCGTTATTCATAAAAACCGCTGTTTTAATTAGACGCTTCAAAGGTATGGATATTCTTTTGAATATCCAAGCATTTTTCCAATTATTTTTATTGAAATTGAAAGATTTAACATTTAGAAACAGAAAATTGCAATTGCTTATTGCAAACAATCGCGATTTATTGCGTTAAATAAATGATAGCGAAGCGTTTCCGCTGCTGGCGTTTCTTTGCTACTTTCTTTGCGCCCACAAAGAAAGCAGCGCAGGCGAGCGGGTAAAAACATAACTCGCTCGCTCATTTACATTGTGTTAGCGCGCTGTCAATTCAAATTCATCAATCAGTTTCGACAGGGCGGGATTTGTTTTTACCATCCGGGAAAGTTCATCCGTCACGTCTGTTTTTGTAATAGTGATTTGATTTTCCCGAATGTCCGGTTTAACAAAATCACCGGAAGCAAAACCGGAGTCTTTCAAATACAGCCCTTTCAAATGAATACCCGGCACATATTTTGCGTCCTGCGGCAAATTACATGTTTCGGAAGTTTTTCCATTCTTAAGCCTCCTGTAACTGCAGGTTGGAAAATACAAAACATACCGGCAAACAATCCGCTGCGTTCTCTTCTTCGGCCGTGCCGGTCCGGTCAGACGGGTTATGAATGTTAATTTTCTTTGGTTTTGCCCGCAGGAGCAGGGCGGATTCCCCCTTCCCGGTCCGTTTCCCGGCTGCATTCCACTGCTGCAGGGTTTTCAGTTCCGTATGTTCCTGTCGGGCGTACTGGGCTTTCAATCCCCCGTTTACCGTTTTGATTGCACCTTCCGTTTTGAGGATCTTCAAACTGTTGCTTAACGCTTTTAAATATTCCCTCTTTTCCTGAATTTTTGACTTTGTTGCCATACCTTTCCTCTAAAAATCCCCCGCAAAACGCAGAAACAAATTTGATTAAACAAGTTGTAGATCAGATTAATAGCAGTATATAGAAGGATAATACAGACAAAAGGGTTCCACAGAAACATTTTAGGAAATGCTTCATAGAAAATCAGTTAGATAATATTAAAATACTTTCCTCTTTCACATCGCTTTTGCGACCCGGTAGCTGTTTGATAAAATACGGATTGGCCAACTTTAACGAAAAATCCGGCTGCAACACCCGCCAAACCGGCTGCCAATAAATACCCGTGCTTTCCATCGCTACCCTGCCGCAGCCATACGCTGCCAACGTGTCACGCAATCCGGTCAAATCGCATGTGAGCGTTCCATAACCTTGCTCTAAAATTTTTTAACCTTGTGCATCCAGGATACATGCAAATATGCTATCTTTGGGCACGTCAAGAGCACAACATTTGTCCATAAGCTTACATTTTAACTGTTAAGTAAGTGTTCATAATTAAGCAGCATAATGCGTATAGTTAATTCTCAATCCCCTCCCTATTTCGGCCAACGCTCTGTTAGTAGCATAAAAGAGTGTTTGATCACAGGTGTAGTTCTGTGGCCTGAACCACTTTCCTTTCATGTGATTCGCCAAAGCGTTTCAGAGATGTTCAGGTGAGGAGAGTAAGGCGGAATGTAGAAAAGAAAGAGCCCTCGCTGTTCCCGGACAGGACGCCTTTCCCGAATCTTTGCATTTCTGTGTACGCTGGCATTGTCGAGTACAACAAACGTCTTTT
>JAITCT010000200.1 GCA_031282925.1 Dysgonamonadaceae bacterium
GACATGAGTTAATGTTCCCTTTCCGGAACCAAACTCGCAGGGGAAAATCGCATAGCCTAAGGCGATACAGAGGTTTTATGCTGTTCTTTGAAATATAGAGTTTGAGAAAGAATTTATAGGGGAAAGGTTAAATTTTTTTTGAGATGCTGTTTTTTCAGGCATGTACGCTGATGAACAATGTATTCGTTCCCAACAGGGGGGAAATATATGAATTACGAATTACAAATTACGAATTACGCGGGAAAGTGAAAATCAATAGGTTATGTGGCTTCATCGCCTTGTTTCGAGTCGTGAGGCGAAAAAACCCAAAATAATGCGGTTTTTGCCGGCAGAAAATGAAATTCTGCCGGCAACCTTCAGGTTTCTGCCGGCAAAAAGTGGTTTGCTGCCGGCAACCTTCAGGTTTCTGCCGGCAAAAAGTGGTTTGCTGCCGGCAACATTCGGGTTTCTGCCGGCAAAAAGTGGTTTGCTGCCGGCAACATTCAGGTTTCCGCCGGCAAAAAGTAGTTTGTTGCCGGCAACTTTTCAGTTTCTGCCGGCAAAAAGCGGTCTGCTGCCGGCAACACTCCGGTTTCTGCCGGCAAAAAGTGGTTTGGTGCCGGCAACATTCAGGTTTTTGCCGGCAGAAAGTGGTTTGCTGCCGGCAACATTCGGGTTTTTGCCGGCAGAAAGTGGTTTGCTGCCGGCAACACTCGGGTTTCTGCCGGCAAAAAGTGGTTTGGTGTCGGCAACACTCGGGTTTCTGCCGGCAAAAAGTGGTTTGCTGCCGGCAACATTCGGGTTTCCGCCGGCAAAAAGTGGTTTGCTGCTGGCAATATTTCGGTTTCTGCCGGCAGAAAATTGGTTTTTGCCGGCGGAAATTCATTTTTTGCCGGCAAAAAACGGCATTTTGGCTTCTGCCGGCGGAAAATTGTTGTCAACCGGCAATAATTAGTTGATTTATAGAAATTTTGCGAATTGAAAATTGAAAAATATTGATTCCATTGTTGTAACAGGGCGCACATGTTGCAACAGGGCGCACACACGGGTGCGCCCCTACGTCGCACCCGCACAGGGACGCACCTGTGTGTGCACCCCCGCCCGTAATTTCGTAATTCCTAATTCGTAATTTCCCTTGCTTGTTCTCATTTTCTCTTTATTTCGCAATATTTCTTCCGAAAATGTTTTCAATCCCTTTATTATTGCTATATTTGCCGCGGCCATTGGGTTTGAATCCGGTTGACCGGACAGTTGCAAAGTCCGCAATTTTGATTCTTAACTCAATGTCTTTCTTTTATCGCTTAACCGAATAATATTGCCCTTCGGGGATAAGTAACAGTAAAACTTATATATACGCTCCCCTGAGAGCGTGCATTTTAAAGTGGAAAATAACAGATTAAATAATTTACAATGCAGATGACAGCAGAAAATTTGCCGTTCGGCGCAAGCCGGATTCGCCGGTCTTTTAAGGATTTTTTTGAAAGTAAAAATCATAAAATCGTCCCCTCGGCCCCGATGGTTATCAGGGACGATCCTACCTTGATGTTCACCAATGCAGGCATGAATCAGTTCAAAGATATTATTCTGGGCAATGTCCCCATCAAATATCCCCGCGCGGCCGATTCGCAGAAATGCCTGCGCGTCAGCGGGAAACACAACGATTTGGAAGAAGTCGGCCACGATACTTACCACCACACCATGTTTGAAATGCTTGGCAACTGGTCGTTCGGCGATTATTTCAAAAAAGAGGCCATCGGCTACGCATGGGAATATCTGACCGAAGTGTTGCGGCTGGATAAAAACCGTTTATACGTAACCGTTTTTGAAGGAAGCCCTTCGGAAAATTTGAGCCGCGACGACGAAGCCGCCGCCTACTGGGAAAAATATTTGCCCAAAAGCCGGATTATCAACGGCAGTAAAAAAGATAATTTTTGGGAAATGGGCGATACCGGCCCCTGCGGGCCCTGTTCCGAGATTCACATTGACGTCCGTCCCGACGGGGAAAGGGCTAAAACGGACGGGTTGACTTTGGTCAATCGCGACCATCCGCAGGTAATCGAAATCTGGAACCTGGTTTTCATGCAATTCAACAGGAAAGCTGACGGCACGCTCGAAAATTTACCCAACAGGGTCATTGACACGGGCATGGGATTTGAACGCCTGTGCATGGCCGTACAGGGGAAAACCTCAAACTACGATACCGATGTTTTCCAGCCTCTGATTGCCGAAATCGGACGGATTACCGGCCACCGCTACGGCGACAGCCCCCAGGCGGATGTGGCTATGCGCGTTGTTGCCGACCATATCCGCACCATTGCTTTTTCCGTTACCGACGGGCAGTTGCCTTCCAATGCCAGGGCCGGCTATGTGATTCGCCGGATTTTGCGCCGCGCCGTCCGTTACGGTTATACTTTCCTCGGGCAAAAACAGGCTTTCATGTACCGGCTGATTCCTGCGCTGATTGATTCGATGGGCGAGGCTTACCGGGAATTGATCGATCAGGAAACATTGATCGGAAAGGTTGTCAAAGAAGAAGAGGAATCTTTCCTGCGGACTTTGGAAAACGGAATCAAATTGCTGGATAAAATCATCCGGGATGCGGAAACGGCCGGGACAAACCGCATGGCCGGCGCCGATGCTTTCGTGCTGTACGACACTTACGGGTTCCCGCTTGACTTGACAGAACTCATTTTGAGGGAACATAATATGGAACTTGACAGGGAAGGTTTTGACGTTGAGATGCAAAAGCAAAAAGAACGGGCAAGGAATGCCGCTACCGTCGAAACCGGCGATTGGGTGAATATCCGCGAAGGCGAACCGGAATTTGTCGGCTATGATAAAACTTCGGCTGAAGCAAAAATTTTGCGCTACCGCAAAGTAAAACAAAAAAACACCGGGTTTTACCAGATTGTTTTCGACCGGACGCCTTTCTATGCCGAAATGGGGGGACAGGTGGGCGATAGCGGCTCGTTCACGCCTTGCTGTTGCGGGAATGACGGCGCGATTGAAATTCTCGATACGAAACAGGAAAATAATTTGGCAATGCATTTCACGCAACGGTTACCGGAAAATCCGGAAGGCGAATTCCGGCTCGAAGTAAATGTTCAAAAACGCCGCGCTACGGAATGTAACCACACGGCGACGCACTTGCTCCACGAAGCGCTTCGGGATGTTCTGGGAAAACATGTCGAACAAAGAGGCTCGTTCGTTGCGCCCGATATACTCCGTTTCGATTTTTCGCATTTCCGGAAATTGACGGACGAAGAAATCCGCCGGGTCGAAAAACAGGTAACGGCTAAAATCCGCGAAGATATTATGTTGAACGAATCGCGCCACGTTCCGCTTGCCGAAGCAAAAAAAACGGGCGCAATGGCTTTGTTCGGCGAAAAATACGGCGACGACGTGCGGGTTGTCCGCTTCGGCACATCAATAGAATTGTGCGGCGGAACGCATATCGCTTCAACGGGACGGATAGGTACGTTCAGGATTATCGGCGAAAGTTCGATTGCGGCGGGCGTTCGCCGCATAGAGGCTGTTTCGGGCGAGGCTTGCGAAAATTATCTGTATTTGCAGCAGGATATGATCCGCGAGCTGCGCAGTTTGCTTAACAATGCGGATTTGCGGCAAGCCGTCGAAAAATACATCGAAGAAAATGCCGGTTTGAAAAAACAGGTCGAAGAATTTATGAAAGACCGGACGGAACGGTTGAAACAATTGATTATCGACCGGAAAGAAATTAGAAACGGGATTCATTTCTTTGCAGTCAAAGGAGTGTATCCTGCGGAAATCGTTAAAGACATTGCTTTCCGGCTGCGGGGCGAATATCCCGAAAAAATGTGCTTTGCCGGCGCCACATCTTTCAACTCGAAACCTTCGCTGACGCTGATGATTAGCGATGATCTGGCAAAAAACGGACTGAATGCTTCGCAACTGGTCCGCGAAGCCGCTAAGCACATCAAAGGCAGCGGCGGCGGGCAGGCACATTTTGCCACTGCCGGGGGAAAAGACCCCGACGGCTTGCCGCAGGCTTTGGAAGAAATGATTGCATCCGTAAGTCGTCAATAACCGCCCGTAATTCATAATTAAAAAAATGCAAAAACCGTCAATCCCCAAAGGAACAAGAGATTTTTCGCCCGAAGAAACGGCGAAACGCAATTATATTTTCGATACCATCCGCAGCGTATTCCGCTTATACGGCTTCAAACAGATTGAAACGCCGGCAATGGAAAACCTTTCCACGCTGATGGGAAAGTATGGCGAAGAAGGCGACAAACTGCTTTTCAAAATATTAAATTCCGGCGATTTCTTGTCGGAAGTAAGCAACGACGAGTTACGGAACGGAAATCCTGCCCGGCTGACGAATAAAATCTGTGAAAAGGGTTTACGGTATGACTTGACCGTTCCTTTTGCCCGCTTTGTCGTCATGCACCGCAACGAAATCACATTCCCGTTCAAACGCTTTCAGATTCAACCTGTTTGGCGTGCCGACCGTCCGCAGAAAGGCCGTTACCGCGAGTTCTGCCAGTGCGACGCCGATATGATTGGCTCCGATTCTTTGCTGAATGAAATCGAATTGATTCAAATCACGGACGAAGTTTACCGGCGCTTTGGCATTCGGGTTTGTATTAAAATCAACAACCGCAAAATATTGAGCGGAATTGCGGAAATGATCGGCGAAGCCGGAAAGATTACGGACATTACCGTTGCCATCGACAAACTGGATAAAACCGGTTTGGAAAAAGTCAATGAAGAATTGGCTGCCAAAGGGATTTCCGGAGCGGCGATTGCCAAACTTCAACCGCTTATCCTCCTACCGGGTTCGAATCGTGAAAAATTAGGCATGTTGAAAAATTTCCTCAAAAATTCGGAAACAGGCATGAAAGGCGTCGGGGAAATCGAAACCATACTGGACAAAACGGCTTTGATTCCCGTTGATTCAAAGCTGGAATTAGACCTGACTTTGGCGCGCGGATTGAATTATTACACCGGAGCCATCTTTGAAGTGAAAGCCCTTGACGTTGAAATCGGCAGCATCGCCGGCGGCGGCAGGTACGACAATTTGACGGGCGTTTTCGGATTGCCGGATGTTTCGGGCGTTGGAATTTCTTTTGGGGCAGACCGTATTTTCGACGTGCTCAATCAGTTGAATCTTTATCCCGAAAATGCCGGGCGGCAAACGCAGGTCTTGTTTGTGAATTTCGGCGAAAAAGAAGAAAATTACCTTTTACCTCTCCTGTCCGCATTAAGAAAATCGGGCATTCCCGCCGAAATCTATCCCGAAGCCGCGAAACTGAAAAAACAGTTCTCTTATGCCGATGACAACCATATTCCTTTTGTCGCCGTTGCCGGGGAAAATGAAATCGGGGAAGGCAAAATCACGTTGAAAAACATGGCGACAGGAGAACAGCAAGGGGTTGAGGCAGAAAAATTCGTACAAAAAATATATGAAAATTACTGTTTCCGTCACCAATGATCTGGTAACCGACCAGCGGGTGCATAAAGTCTGTACAACTCTCTCACAGAACGGGTATAAGGTAAAACTGGTCGGCCGAAAATTCCGCAGCAGCCTGCCTCTGGAACGCGCTTATCAAACCGACCGGTTGCGTTTGTTTTTCAACCGTTCCGTTCTTTTTTATGCCGAATACAACATCCGCTTGTTCCTTTACTTGCTTTTCGACAAAACAGACCTCTACCTCTCGAATGATACGGACACGCTTCCTGCCGCTTATTGCGCTTCCGTGCTTCGGCGAAAACCCCTGATTTTTGATGCGCACGAGATGTTCCCGGAAGTGCCTGAACTGGTTGGCCGTCCGTTCGTAAAAACGGTCTGGCGAAAAATAGAAGACGGGATATTTCCTCACCTGAAATACTGTTATACGGTTTGCCAATCTATTGCGGATATATACAGTGAACGTTACGGTATCGAAATGCAGGTAGTCAGGAACATTCCTTTTGCAACGCTTTCGCAGCCTGCCCGGAAGAAAACGCCGGCGGAAGACGGGAAAAAAATTTTGCTTTACCAGGGCGCAGTCAACATAGGGCGCGGCGTCGAATGGGTAATAGATGCGATGCCGTATCTGGACGATTGTATCTTTTATGTAATCGGCGATGGCGACATTATGCAGGAAGTACGGGAAAAAACAAAATCGCTTGGTCTGGAAAACAGGGTACGGTTCTTCGGGCGCATCCCGCTTGAAGAATTGGCTTCCTGTACCTTGCAGGCCGACATAGGCCTTGTTTTGTTGGAAAACAGAGGCTTGAACTATTATTACGCCTTACCCAACCGGATTTTCGATTTCATACGGGCTAATGTACCTGTACTGGCTACGGATTTCCCGGAGATACGGCGCATTGTGGCGCATTATGG
>JAITCT010000233.1 GCA_031282925.1 Dysgonamonadaceae bacterium
AGCGATTAAAGTCAGGTCAACACCGGGACTTTTAGTACATACGATGGGAAAAATAGCCATCGCATTTATTTATCTAACTTTTTTAAAAACAAGAATCAGGTTCAACTACTGATTCGCATATATAATAAATGTATATAGCTAAGATGATACTCCATGATAAAAATTTATACTCGGTGACTTTAGAAAGCGAGGGATTGGGGAATAAAACAATAAAGAAAATTCATTGAATAATACTATTTTTCCATAACTTTGTTTTCATAAAAATTCTTTGCTTTTTTGTTGTTTCTAATTACAAAATTAAGATTTGTCAAAGGACTTTTATTTTATCTATTCAAAAAAGATTGGATAATTACGGTTTATGTAATAAATAATTGTTACCTTTGCACCTCAGCAATGAGGTGTAATTTTTATTTGCATTTGCAAAAATACAAAATCATTCCCTGATTGTCAAATATTTACAGCAGTATGCTTTTTACATCATCAATGAAATGACAGAAATTTTAATTGCCGGAGCTGATTGATTGGTTCTCATCTCCCAGAAATATTATTGAGACAAACATACTATAATAACAGGTTTTTCGTATTATATTTTATTTAATCATCGGAGCTGGTTAGACGACATTTCCCATTCCGATTTGGAAATCATAACCGGAGACGTCCGTGACCCGCATTGTTACAAATTTATAACAAAAGATATTGACATTGTGTTTCATCTGGCGGCGTTGATTGCTATACCATATTCTTACATAGCGCCTGACAGTTATGTAGATACAAATGTTAAAGGGACTTTAAACATCTGTCAGGCAGCAAGAGATTATGCACAACATTTAATAAGTAAATGTTCATAATTAGTTTATATAAAATAATTAGTCTTTCCTTGCGTTCTCTTATAATATATACGATTAGCAATGGGAAAGATAAAGCAACTGGAATTAACGGAAGTCCAACGCGAACAACTCTCGAAGGGCTTCCACAACGGAACGAGCCACTGTTTGCGCATGCGTTGCCGTGCGGTTCTCCTCAAGGCCGAAGGTCTGTCTTCCGCACAAGCAGGGGAGCAGACTGATATGAGTTTAGTGTCGGTGAATGCATGGGTGAAACGCTTCTTATCGGAAGGCATTACAGGACTGCAAACTCGTCCCGGCCGAGGTCGGAAACCGATTATGGACTGCACGGACGAGGAAGCTGTGCGTTCAGCCATCGAACAGGACAGGCAGAGTGTGAGCAAAGCCAGGGTCGCATGGCAGGAGGCTACGGGAAAAGAGGCGAGCGATTTGACGTTCAAGCGTTTTTTATCAGCATTGGCGCAAGATATAAGCGAATAAGAAAACGCCCAAGGGGAATCCCCTCGCCGCAGCTCTATGCTTACAAGTACGAGAAGCTGCAAGAACTTGAACAAAAAGAAAGAGATGGGCGTATTGCCCTCTATTATGCTGATGAGAGCCACGTCTGTACCGGGGGATACGTTCCCTACGGTTGGCAGTTGCCCGGAGAGCAGGTATGTATCCCTTCCCAAAGAACCGCAAGGCTCAACATGTTTGGCATGATTGACCGCAAGAACCATTATGAAGGTTTCACCTCTATGGAGAGTATCACCGCGGACAAAGTTGTCGGTTTTCTCGATACATTCTCCTTCCATGTGCATAAGGACACGTTTGTAGTACTTGACAATGCCACCGTCCACCGCAATCATAAAATGCGGGAGTTGCGGCCTGTCCGGGAGAAAAGAGGTCTTTTCCTTTTCTATCTGCCTCCCTATTCCCCTCATCCGAACATTGCGGAAACACTTTGGAGAATATTGAAGGGAAAATGGATCAGACCACAGGACTACGTGAGTACAGATACTCTTTTCTACTCCACCAGCAGGGCCTTGGCCGCGGTTGGAAAAGAACTGTTCATTAACTACTCTCATTATGCTGCTTAATTTTGATTACTTACTTATCAAAAATAAAAACACAAATAGAAAACAACAAGCCACTAATTATAAACTATAATGATTTTTCAAAAAATATTATTGTGTTGCGAGATGAAATTATTAAGAAAGAGGTCATAGGCGTAACAATTTATATCGTTTCTCCGGTACTTGTAAAAATACCAAAATCAAAATTGAGATGGAAAGGTATTTATATGAATTCCCCAATAGATTTTATTATTGAAGATAAAAAGTTTCTTAAACAGGTGGAGAATGACGATATAAAATTTGGAAACGGAACTAATATTAAATGTGTGTTAGAGATTACAACCAAGACGAAATATGATGGTATGGAATTTCAAGAGGAATTTTCGTATTTAGTAAAACACGTTATGCAACGAGAGGATAATGAAAACTCCGTGAAAAACTGCTCCATGTTTCTCCATTTCCCCGCGTTATAAAAAATTCGGATTATATAACAAATAATCGCTATCTTTGCGCCGTGAAATTTTTTTAGAATAATAAAACATTTTTGTTAATATTTCCATGGATGAGAAAATAAGAGTAAAAGAGATGGAAAGCGTAGTCATACGCTTTTCGGGCGATTCCGGAGACGGAATGCAACTCGCAGGAACACTTTTTTCCAACCTTTCCGCAGAATTGGGCAATGAGATTATCACTTTTCCTGATTTTCCCGCCGAAATTCGTGCGCCGCACGGAACATTAAGCGGCGTTTCGGGCTTTCAAATGCAGGCAGGCGCTAAGAAAGTGTACACTCCGGGCGATAAAGCCGATGTGTTGATTGCCATGAATCCGGCCGCGTTGAAAGTAAATGCACAATTTCTTAAACCGGATACGGTTACGGTTATTGATACGGATGCTTTCCAGACCGAAGATTTGGAAAAAGCGGCGTTTAAAACGAACGACCCGTTTAAGGAATTGGGATTAACTTCTTTACAGGTTGTTGCAGCTCCGATTACACAACTTTGTAAAGAAAGTTTGGATGGTAGAGCCGACAATAAACAGGCGCTTCGCAGCCGGAATATTTTTGCTTTAGGCTTAATTTGCTGGCTGTTTAACAGACCTCTGCATATAGTGGAAAAACTCCTGTCGGAAAAATTCAAAAAGAAACCCGACATTTTGCAGGCCAATTTGCTGGTCTTACAGGCCGGTTTCAATTACGGACACAATATTCATGCGAGTGTTTCTACCTATCGCATTGAAACTGTTCCTCACAAAAAAGGGTTTTATACCGATTTGAACGGTAATAAAGCAACCGCCTACGGTTTGATTGCCGCTTCCGAAAAAGCCGGGCTGCCCCTGTTTCTGGGTTCTTACCCGATTACTCCGGCTACGGACATCATGCAGGAATTGACGGCTCGCAAAGAGTTAGGCATTAAGGTAATGCAAACGGAAGACGAAATTGCCGGCATTTGTACGGCCATTGGCGCTTCTTTTGCGGGAAATCTGGCGGCGACAAGTACTTCCGGTCCCGGTCTGGCATTGAAAAGCGAAGCCATCGGCTTGGCGGTAATGGCCGAAATTCCACTGGTAGTTATTGACGTACAGCGTTCCGGCCCTTCGACGGGAATGCCGACTAAAAGCGAACAAACCGATTTGGCGCAGGCTTTGTACGGAAGAAACGGCGAAAGTCCTGCGGTTGTTATGGCCGCAACTTCCCCGACCGATTGTTTCGATTCGGCTTTCTGGGCTTCCAAAATCGCTCTGGAACACATGACGCCGGTTATTTTATTGACGGACGGTTATATTGCCAACGGCTCTTCGGCCTGGCGTATTCCCGATCTAGAAGAATATCCCGAAATCAAACCGCCTTACGTAAACCCCGAACAAAGAGAAGGATGGACGCCTTATTTGCGTAATCCGGAAAATGACGTCCGTTACTGGGCGATACCCGGAACCGAAAATTTCATGCACCGCATCGGCGGACTGGAAAAAGATTCCCAAACAAGCGCTATCAGCACAGACCCCGATAATCACCAAAAAATGGTGAGCCTGCGCCGGTCGAAAATAGATAAGATTGCCGGTTATATTCCCGAACAGGAAGTGTTGGGCGACAGGGAAGCCGACACGCTGGTTGTCGGCTGGGGCGGAACTTTCGGCCACCTCTACGAAGCGGTGGAAGGAGTACGCAAAACCGGTAAAAAAGTAGCGTTCACGCATTTCCGTTTTATTGATCCTTTGCCGAAAAACACGGAAGCGATTTTGCGGAAATACAAAAAAGCGATTGTCATCGAACAAAATTCGGGTCAATTTGCCGGCTACCTGCGGTCAAAAATCAGTGGATTCAATCCTTACCAGTTCAATCGCATCAAAGGACAACCGTTTATTGTTGCGCGGCTGGTGGAAGAAATAATTCGAATAGTTACAAGTTACGAGTTACAAGTTACGAGTGGGCGGAATTCTCATTCATTCGTAACTCATAACTCGTAACTTGTAACTCGTAACTAAAAAAGAATATGAAACAAACATATCAACCCAAAGATTTCAAAAGCCCGCAATTGGTACGATGGTGTCCGGGTTGCGGCGATTACGGCGTATTGAACAGCTTGCACAAAGCCATGTCCGAATCAGGCATTGCGCCCCACAATACGGCGGTTATTTCCGGCATCGGATGCTCTTCCCGTTTGCCGTATTACATGAATACCTACGGTTTTCATACCATTCACGGACGCGGGGCAGCTATTGCAACGGGCGTCAAGGTAGCCAATCCGAAATTATCCGTCTGGCTGGCGACCGGCGACGGCGACAGTCTGGCTATCGGCGGTAATCACTTTATCCATGCCGTCCGGCGGAATGTGGACATCAATATTTTGCTGATGAACAATAAAATATACGGTCTGACCAAAGGGCAATATTCCCCGACTTCCGACCGCGGTTTTGTATCCAAATCATCGCCTTTCGGAACGGTAGAAGATCCTTTCCGTCCGGCCGAACTGACGCTCGGCGCTCGCGGAAATTTCTTTGCCCGCATCATTGATACGGACGTCAAAAACGCTCCCGACGTTTTACTGCAAGCCGCCAAACACAAAGGAACTTCCGTTACCGAAGTGATTTTGAACTGCGTAATTTTCAACGACGGTATCCATGACAAAATTACCGCCCGCGAAACCCGCCCCGACAGAACGATTTTTTTGCATCACGGGGAAAAAATGATTTTCGGGAAAGACAGCAACAAAGGGCTTGTCCGGGACGGTTTCAATCTGAAAGCGGTTACTGTCGGGGAAGACGGTTACACGCTTGACGATGTGTTGACACATGACGCGAAAACCGCCGATTCAACGCTTCATCTGAAACTGGCGCTCATGGACGGAACCAACCTGCCGGTTGCCCTGGGCATTATCCGCGACGTGGAAGCTCCAGCTTATGACGCTGAAATTGAAGCCCAAATCGAATCGGTAAAGGCTAAAAAGCAGGCGCGAAGTTTGCGGGAATTTTTAATGTCGGGCGACGTTTGGGAAGTGAAGTGATTAACAAGTTAAGTTTGTACATCCGATTTTATCAAAATAAACACGAAGACACGAAGATACTGTTAATACACAGTTTTCTCGTGTCTTCGTGTTTTTGTGCCTTTGCATTTACAAAAAAAGCCGTTTGCCAATGCACCAATTTGTGAAAATCACCTTTAAGATTTTATTTTGCCCGCTTTCTGCATTTGTTTATTTCAAATATATTAACTCAAGTTGCTATGTTATATTTTGTATAAACTATCAAAAGTATACGCCCAAATGAAAGCAATGATTTTGATTAAAAACCCCTCTGCAGTAACAGCATGAATAGATTTA
>JAITCT010000296.1 GCA_031282925.1 Dysgonamonadaceae bacterium
TATTTATCATTTTTCGTAAATTTCTATCGGTAAATTATCGGGATCGAATACGAATGTGAATTTCCTGCCCGTAAATTCATCCACTCTCAGCGGCTCCGCATTTATTCCGTTCGCTTTCAGGGTCGAAACGCAATCTTCAATGTCGTCCGTTTCGAAAGCGATATGCCTCAGACCTGCGGCTTCGGGACGGGTCGTCCGCTTCGGAGGATTGGGAAAGGAAAATAATTCGATGGTATATAATCCGTTCAGTGACAAATCCAGTTTGTATGAATTTCTCTCCCCTCTGAAAAACTCTTTTTCGATTTTGAATCCCAGAATGTCAGCGTAAAAATTCTTTGACTTCACGTAATCGCTGCAAATAACAGCAATATGATGTACCCTGTTTAATTTTATCATCCGTTTGACCTGTTTTGTATCCCTGAAATCAGGAATTAACTGCCCGCAAAGGTAACATTTTTTTATTATCCGGACATTTTTCCGACAATAATCAACGGATTCCGGTCGCCCTGTTTGTATGTGCCCAAATCACTGAATACAAACCTGCGTATATTGAATGATTTTCTTTGCGATGTTGTCATGACGGTTTGTTTTTGTTAACTGTTTCAAGTGCACTGAACTTGCAAAAGATTACACAATCGCCGCAGGCGGTACATTTATCGGGATTTTTTACAGTGATATGAGCGCCGTTACCGTCTTTTACCATTTCAAAAACGTGATGACTGCATCTTTTAAGACACTTTCCGCAACCTGTGCAGTTATCACTGATGACGCGGATGATTTTGCCGCGCCCGCGTATATGGCGGCTAATGCCACCGACTATCCAAAGCGCAACGAGTGCGCCAACAATATAATAAGTCATATTTTTCCTGCTATAAAACTTTTTGCAAAATTACTGCCGGAAATGCAGGCAGGCAATAGACAAACAGAGGTAAAAGTTGGACTATTTAAGGTATTTCTTTCGAAACTGTACAGGCGAGAGCGACGAAACTTTGGTAAACAGGCGGGTAAAGTAGGCGTAATCTTCATAGCCAAGCTCGAGGGCGATTTCCTTTATGCTCATGCGGGTGTAGAACAGCAGGCGTTTGCCGTGCGTCACGATTTCTTTTCGGATACAGTCGCTGACGCTCAAACCGGTAATTTTTTTCACTGCTTCGTTCAGATATACCGGCGATATGTTCATCTGCAACGCATATTGCGATGGGCTTTTTACTGTCCTGTAACCGGCAGACAGCAGGGATTTGAATTGGGAAGTGACGGCTTCGTGCCGGTTGCCGGTCGAAACCGGAAGTCCTTTTTGATATATTTCCGCAATCATGCCAATGTATGCCGTGAGCAGCGCCCCGGTAATGCCCTGTCCGGTAAACCGTTCTCCGTTTTTAAGCCGCCGGTGTATAGCAGTAACGCAGTATTTCAGGTCGAAGATATTATCGCCGTTCAGTTCCGGCATGTTTTCCACGAAAGAAAGTTTCTCAAATACGCTTTTATATTCACTGTTTACAAACACGGTGTCCACCGCTAAAAACCAGCAGCAAATATCCTTCTGCTCAAGCGGCTTATGGACTTGCCCCGGCAGAATACACAGTTCCGGAGTCCCGCAAAATGGCTATCTCTCCGGGATATAGCCGGCTTGCCTTGTGTATGGGTACCCTGTTCAATTGAATTTTATTGGTTATCCTCCCGATACGGCGTGGATTAGCATCAGTTCCATTTTGTCCGTCAAAATCGTTTCCGTCCATTGGGATTTCGGAACGACATGATAATTAACGGCAACTGCAATGCCTTCCGGTTTTAATTTCAGGCTTTCAACAAAAGCGGCAAGTGTCGTGTTTTCTTCTACCATATACGGTTTGCCATTTAAAATCACTTCCATCATTCAGTTTTAATTTTTAGTTTCTTCATTCGTTTCGGATAAAAAAAATGATTTACCGGCCCGTAACCTTTTCCTGTAATGAACTTGCGCCCACTCCGAACAGCAAAGTAAGTATATGCTTTTGCCATCCGGACGGCATTTCCCAAATCCTTACCCAGTGCGAGATATGCCGCGATAGCCGAAGACAAAGTGCAACCTGTGCCGTGTAAATTTTCAGACTCAATACGAGTTGAATTTAAAACGGTCCTTGTACCTTTTTGAGTATCAAAAAGGATGTCCGTCGCCTTCTCTTTTGAAAAATGTCCGCCTTTAATCAAAACCGCACGGCAACCCTGTTCGATCATAATTTCCGCCGCTTTTTGAAAATCAAGTTCCGTGTGAATCGGGATACCCGAAAGCGTTTCCGCTTCTGGGATATTCGGAGTGATGAGCATTGCCCTTGTAAACAAATATTTACGGAAAGCTTCGGCAATACCGGAATCCGTCAGACGAGCGCCGCTGGTTGCCACCATGACCGGATCGACAATCACATTTTTTATATTATAATAATCAATAATAGACGCAACGGTTTCAATAATTTCGGGAGTAGGCAACATACCTGTTTTGATGGCCTCGACGGTAATATCGTCCAATACCGCTTCCATTTGTTGCCGGATAATTGCCGGAGACAAAATTTCTATGGCTCTGACTTCTTGCGTATTTTGCGCTGTAACGGCAGTTATAACCGATGCGCCGAATACGCCCAGCGCCGAAAATGTTTTCAGGTCGGCTTGAATGCCTGCGCAACCTCCGCTGTCGGAGCCTGCTATAGTAAGTACTGTCGGGTATTTTGCTTTCATGATCCTTTTCAGCGGATTTGCTAAATACTGCTTTTTTATATATCGTATTTTAATCCTCTGCGTTCAAACTCTCTTTCATTACTTCATCCAATGGGTATGTTGATGCTCCTTTACGCGCTTCAAACGCCACAAGGTCTAACAAGTCTTTAATCAATTGATTTTCACCGTATATATCCAAGTCAATCCATAGATAACGTTTACGC
>JAITCT010000303.1 GCA_031282925.1 Dysgonamonadaceae bacterium
TTTCGACTGCGAATTTAAGCAAAAAAATATGAAACTGCAAAATATGGGTTAATTCTTTTTTTGAGGCGCTGTTTTTTCAGGCATGCACGTTGATGAACATGGAACCGGCATCTCGCAGATATGCATAGTTAGGTAGAAAAAAAATGAATGTATCCGTCCCCAGCCTGCATCTCGTAGAGATGCAACATGATTTTGACATGCCTCGCACCAACGGAGGAAGTCCCCGCGCTTGAACATGAAGCGGCATCTCGCAGAGATGCACAGTTCGGTAGAAAATAAAGTCCCTGTCCACACCCTGCATCTCGTAGAGATGCGACATTATTCATACGTTGCCCGCAAAACTAACGTCATGCGGGGAACTGTGCGGAATCAATCATTTCTACCGGGCTTTAATCCCTGACGGGATTAATTGGAACAAAAAAACAGCGCCTCAAAAAAGAATTAACCAAGACTTGCCATGAGCAAGGCAAACACCAAAAGTTTTTTAAGACTTGCCATGAGCTGTGCAGACGCCAAAAGAAATAAATGCAATATGAATTACGAGTTACAGGCAGGCAGCTCTTGTAACTCGTAACTTGTAACTCGTAATTCACCTATTCCCGATGATGAAAGATAAAATAAAACATCTCTTTGCAGAACAGTTAAATAACTGGGACTTGGCAAAGACTAATTACAAAGCCCTGGAACAGGCAAAAATAAAACGGTTGAACGTAAACGGACATGAATACAAAGTGCAATTCAATCCGGCGCGTATGGCCTCTTCGGCAGCCAAAGTCGATCCCGCATCTGTCCTGAAACGCAAATGTTTCCTTTGCAGCGATAATTGTCCGGCGGAACAGAAAGGCGTCCCATTCAAAGAGCGATATACGATATTAATCAATCCGTATCCCATTTTCCCGCGGCACCTGACTGTTCCGGCGCTGGAACATACCCCCCAGCTGATTGCCTCCCGCTTTAACGACATGCTTGATTTGGCGCAACAACTGGATGATTATGCCGTATTTTACAACGGGCCGGGGTGCGGCGCTTCCGCTCCCGACCATTTTCATTTCCAGGCGGGCAACAAAGGCTTTCTTCCCGTCGAAAACGACCGGGGGTGGGAAAATGTCATCCGGGTCGAATCCGGAAACAGGCAGTATATGCTTGACCGTTTCCGGCAAACTTACGATGCCTTACCCCTGCAACCGGACGATACGGAGCCGATGTTGAATCTTCTGGCATGGTACGGGAACGGGAAATGGACAACCTGTCTTTTTCCCCGTAAAAAGCACCGCCCTGCCTGCTATTCGGCTGAAGGCGACGCCAACTTGCTGATCAGCCCGGCTTCGGTTGATATGGGCGGAGTATTCATTACGCCTCTGGAAAAGGATTTTATAAAGATTACAGCGGAACATATCAAGGATATATTGGAGGAAGTGAATTTGCCGGTTGCCGTGTAGATGTTCCCGCTCTGTAAGGTTTGCGCAGCTCGGCTGTATAATCTGAAAATTTAATGTTAACTTCGCAGCATGAATACGACAAATAAACATCAACCGTTATCGGAGATATTTGGATTCCCGATTCACAATCAATCGGAGAGGGCAATGCGTTATTTGAAAAACAAGCTTTGTCCTTTCAATAACATTGTGTCCAACTGTACTAAAAACAGCATTGAGTTGCCACTGGGAGTTTGCAGCCTGAATTATAAAAACAAACCGGTAATTGTTTGTCCCGTGCGTTTCAGGGAAGACTGGAAAATCATGAGCGAAGCGGCTGCGTTTATTTTTGATGAAACGGCTATTTGGACGCATCTGGGCGAAATAAAGATGAAAGATAAATTCGGGAAACCGGCCGGAAATATTGATTATGTATTGGTTTCGTATGACGACAAGGGCAGAATTACGGATTTCGGTTCTTTAGAGGTTCAAGCGGTCTATATTTCAGGAAATTTAACCGGCCCTTTTAACACCTATCTGGAAAACCCGACGCCGGACTTCCGGTGGCCACAGGCGTTGAAATATCCCAAACCGGACTATCTTTCTTCGTCAAGAAAAAGATTAATACCACAGATTATTGCGAAAGGTTCTATTTTAAGGCAATGGAATAAAAAGCAGGCCGTTGTCATGCAAACGGTTTTTTACGATACCTTACCCTCGTTGCCGGAAGTAGAGAAATCCGCGGCCGATTTTGCTTTTTTCCTTTATGACTTGGAGTCGGTTCAAAATGAAATGCATTTGGAGCTGACGCTAAAAAGAATTGTTTACACAAAGTTTGACGCCGCTTTGGAACAGATAGCCGGATTTGAAGCCGGGTCGTTGACGGATTTTACGCAACAGATACAAAAGAAACTAAATGCCAAACGTCCGGATATTGATAATTTTGAAAATATTGCAGTAGAATGAACCTGTTCGGAGAAGAATGCATGGAAAGCGCCGTTGTTAATGTAGCATCGGTTCCGCAACGAAGCCCGTTTCGCTATCCGGGCGGAAAAACCTGGCTTGTTCCCACTGTCAGACAATGGCTCCGGCAAAATGGCAAAGCGGTTACGGAACTGGTTGAACCGTTTGCCGGAGGCGGTATCGTAAGCCTTACCGCTGCGTTTGAAAATCTGGCCGGGCACATCACAATGGTTGAAAAAGATGAAGAAATTGCCGCTGTTTGGGAAGTGATTCTGAATGGAAAAAACCGGTGGCTTGCCGACAAAATACGAAGCTATAACTTGACTGTTGACAACATAAAAGCAGAGTTGGACAAATCCGCCAAACAGATAGAAGACGTGGCATTTTGTACGATTCTCCGGAATCGCATTTTCCACGGAGGCATCCTTGCCAGGGGGTCAGGCATGACCAAAAATGGAGAAAACGGAAAAGGAATAGCTTCGCGCTGGTATCCAAAAACATTATATGACAGAATTATGGCTATTGATCACGTAAAGCAGAAAATCCGGTTTATAACCGGAGACGCCTTTGATATTTTAGCGCAAAACAGGGATAACAAGGATGCTTATTTTTTTATTGACCCTCCTTATACCGTTGCCGGCAAAAGGCTTTACAATCATTCGGAGATAGACCATGAGCAACTTTTTGCACTGACGTCCGGATTAAAAGGTAAATTTATGCTGACTTATGACAATACGCCTGAAATACAAAAACTGGCCGAATTGTATCATCTCCCCTGCAAAACGATTCCGATGAAAACAACGCATCATCTGGAAAAAACGGAAATGATTATTTCCGACAATTTTGCATGGTGGAACCGGTAAATCCGCGGATTTCATTTCAGGTGGCGATGTAAAAAGTATGTTGCTGTATGGATAATCATAAACTTTCACATATTATTTATTTCGCATCCCTTAGCAGGGGTGTATTTCAAAGGTAATTGTCAATTTCCCCCCGTAATTTGTAACTCGTAATTTCACTCCTGATTGCTTCGCCGCTTCGCTACGCCCACAATGACGCGGTGGGGCTTTTCCCCGTTGGTGCGCCGGTGTGCCCCTGTCGTCAAGGGCGCACACACGGGGTGCGCCCCTACTGATTATCAATTGACCGTAGCCGTCATTTGTCCCCCTTGTCCCGACGGGGACAAGGGGGACAACGGGGTGTTTTCGTTTTCTACCGTCGTCCCGTCAGGGACGGAATATCGGTAGTAATGGTGCGTCTCACCCTGCACCCGTCCCGTCAGGGACGGAATGTGGGTTTTCGGCAATACATTCCGTCCCTGACGGGACGGTAACACCGGTGGGGATTGCCTGTTTCTACCGAGCTATTGTCCC
>JAITCT010000304.1 GCA_031282925.1 Dysgonamonadaceae bacterium
TTTCGACTGCGAATTTAAGCAAAAAAATATGAAACTGCAAAATATGGGTTAATTCTTTTTTTGAGGCGCTGTTTTTTCAGGCATGCACGTTGATGAACATGGAACCGGCATCTCGCAGAGATGCACAGTTCGGTAGAAAATGAATGTATCCGTCCCCAGGCTGCATCTCGTAGAGATGCAACATTATTTCCGCAAGCTCCCGTTGGTGCGAGGCTATGCCTCCTTTTATCCTGACAGGTTCAACCTGTCGAAATAGACGGTGCGAGGCACAGCCTCGCACCAACCGGGGAATTAACCATTTGTGTGGGGTGCATTTCAAGAGGTTGTTTTACTCGGTTCATTCTTTTTCCAAATGATAAATCCAATCAATGAAGCCATGGTTATTATGCCGCTTAAAACGTATGCAAGTGTCGGATCCAGCCCTAAAAAGCCTTCTTTCTGCACAAAAACAAAGGCCGAACAAACCATGGTCATAAACAGCGCAGGAATCAAAGTGATGATGTAAGGTTTCTTTTTGAGCGACAGGTAAACGGTTACAGTCCAAAGCGTAAATACGGATAATGTTTGGTTCGACCAGGCAAAATACCGCCAGATGGTTTCAAAACCGTTTGCATCGTATAGGCTGTATAGGAGGACAATAATCGCGACGACAAAAAGCGGGACGGCAATGAGCAGTCTTTTCGATATGGGTTTCTGGTCGAGGTTCAGGAAATCTGCTATGATCAGGCGAGCCGAGCGGAAAGCCGTATCCCCCGTAGTAATCGGGGCGAAGATAACGCCCAGAATGACCAGCACGGCGCCTGTTGTTCCCATCCAGTGCCGGGCGATACTGTCCACGACAACAGATGCGTTTGTCCCGGTTTCAAAAATGCTTTTTCCCTCTGCCGTGTCGAAAAAGAAGTATGAAGCGGCGGCAGCCCAAATCAGGGCTACAATTCCTTCTGCAATCATAGCGCCGTAAAAAATCGGGCGCCCCTGTTTTTCATTCGTCATGCAGCGGGCCATCAAAGGCGACTGTGTGGCATGAAAGCCTGATATGGCTCCACAGGCAATGGACACAAACATCATCGGAAAAACCGGATTTGTTTCTGCCTGCGGGTGTTTGTTCCCCAAGCCCTGCCATATTTCGGGAAGCGCCGGATGGTAAACAAAAATAGAAACAAGTATCCCCACGGCCATAACCAGGATACAAAACCCGAAAACAGGGTATATCCTGCCGATAATCTTGTCGATTGGCAGTAAGGTAGCCAGTAAATAATAAATGATAATGATATAAATCCAGAACTGCGCCGGAAGACAGCCGGAAGTCAGGCCGGCCAGTAAGCCCGCCGGCCCTATGACAAAGACTACTCCCACCAGAATCATCAACACAACCATAAAAACCCGCATCAGTTGTTTAACGCCATTCCCCAGGTATTTCCCCTGTATTTCCGGCAGACTTGCGCCATCCATGCGCAAGGACATCATTCCGGACATATAGTCGTGGACAGCGCCGGCAAAAAGGGAGCCGAACACAATCCATAAATAGGAGGAAACGCCGAATTTGGCTCCCATAATGGCTCCGAAAACAGGCCCCAGTCCGGCAATGTTCAAAAACTGAATCATAAAAATTTTCCATGATTTCATCGGGATATAGTCAACGTCATCCCGTTTGGTGAAAGCCGGCGTTTGACGGTTCGTTTTTATGCCGAAAATTTTTTCCGTGAATTTCCCGTAAACAAAATATCCGGCAATGAGTAAACACAAGGAAAAAATAAATGTTATCATAGGATATTACATAAATAACTGCACATAAAAAAGCATGGCGTAAACCGCAAGGAGAAGACTGTCGAACCGGTCCAGATATCCGCCGTGACCGGGAAGCGAACAACCGGAGTCTTTCACGTCCAAAGTCCGTTTGATTAGCGATTCCGTCAAGTCGCCCCAGACGCCGAAAAAAACGACCGCCATGGACAGTCCGATCCAGTGGCAAAGTGTAATTTCGGGCAGGAACCGGGCGACAACCAAGGCGGAAATGACCGTAAAACCCAGCCCGCCGGCAAAGCCTTCCCACGATTTGTTAGGAGAAATACGCTCGAAAAAGCGATGTTTTCCAAATGTCATGCCCACCAGATAGGCTCCCGTATCGTTCACCCAAAGAAATACAAAAAGGGATAATATCATCCGGGGATTATAAACCGGCGCTTCTCCCCCGATGTCCCGGAAAGCAATCATATTCAGGAGCGCAAGCGGCAGGGCGATATAGATTTGCCCGAGAAAAATACAGGCTGCATGAGCGATTGGGTCTTCCTGCTTTTCATACAATTCCGAAATCAAAACAATGACAACATAAATCAGGTAAGTAAAAAATATGTAACCGCCGAACACGCCGGACGCATACAGGTAAGCAGTCAGGAATAGCAGGAGGCCGCCGAAACAATTATAACAGGAATTGATTTTAGTTTGTTTCCGGACGTTGATGAGATGATAAAATTCCCGGAGGCAGAGAATCGTAACCGCAGAAAAGACAACAAGGAAAGACAGCGAATTCCACATAATTCCGACACATATCAGCGCTGCGTATGCAATCCCCGTCAAAGTTCTTGTAAGCAAATCCTTCATTCTTCTTTATTTTCTTTCCTTTCGGGAACATTTGCGGTTTCTTCCGGAGGGCTGTCCGGCTTAAGCAATTCCTGTTCGGCCAATATTTCCTGCGAACGGGAAACCCATTTCCGTTTGCCGAATATCCTTTCCAAATCATCGGCATAAATCACTTCTTTTTCCAGCAGCAAATCGGCTAAAGTCTGATGCTGTTCGCGATATTCGGTCAGAATAGCCTTGGCGCGTTCATATTGTCCGTTGATAATTTTTTTCACCGATTCGTCAATCAGGCGGGCGGTTTCGTCGCTGTAGGGTTTGGAAAACATCCCCCAGTCCTGGCCGCTGGCGTCGTAGTAGTTCAAATTCGGCAAATCTTCGCTCATACCGTAATAGACGACCATCGCGTAAGCCTGTTTGGTAACACGTTCCAGGTCGTTGGCCGCGCCGGTTGAAATCCTGCCGAGCGCAAAATCCTCGGCGGCGCGTCCGCCCAAAAGAGCGCACATTTCATCCTGTAATTGCTGGCGGGTAGTGATTTGCCTTTCTTCGGGCATATACCAGGCGGCGCCCAAAGCCTTTCCACGGGGAACGATTGTTACTTTCACCAGCGGGTTGGCATGTTCGAGCATCCAGCTCAACGTAGCGTGTCCGGCTTCGTGAACGGCAATCGCGCGGCGTTCTTCCAAAGTGGTTACTTTCGATTTCCTTTCAAGTCCGCCGACAATCCGGTCAACGGCATTCATGAAATCCTCTTTCTGTACGGTTTCCTTACCGTTTCGCGCGGCAATCAAAGCCGCCTCGTTACAGACATTGGCAATATCGGCTCCCGAAAAACCCGGCGTTTGACGCGCCAGAAATTCGGTATCAACCGATTCGTCAATCTTTATATCGCGCAGGTGGACGATGAAAATCTCTTTCCGGTCGTTCAATTCCGGTAAATCTACATTGATTTGACGGTCGAAACGGCCTGCCCGCAAAAGCGCTTTGTCCAAAATATCCATGCGGTTGGTCGCCGCCAAAATAATAACGCCACTGTTGGAGCCGAACCCGTCCATTTCGGTAAGCAACTGGTTTAACGTATTTTCCCGTTCGTCGTTGACGCCCATGTTCGGATTTTTCCCGCGGGCGCGCCCAACGGCGTCTATTTCATCAATAAAAACAATGCAAGGCGCTTTGTCCTTGGCTTGCCGGAACAAGTCCCTCACGCGCGATGCGCCTACTCCTACAAACATTTCTACGAAATCCGAGCCTGAAAGCGAGAAGAACGGTACATTCGCTTCCCCGGCCACCGCTTTGGCCAAAAGCGTTTTACCCGTTCCCGGAGGCCCCACCAGCAAAGCGCCTTTGGGAATTTTGGCGCCAAGGCCGGTATATTTCCCCGGCTGCTTCAGAAAATCGACAATTTCTTCCACTTCCTGCTTGGCTTCCGAAAGTCCGGCCACATCTTTGAACGTTACCTTTTTGGCCTGCCCCGATTTGTCGTACAGCTGGGCTTTCGTTTTTCCTACGCTGAACATTCCTCCTACGCCTCCCGACATTCTCCTGATCAGGTAAACCCAAATAATGACAAACAGCAGGAACGGGCCTGTCTGAACCAGAATCGACCATAATAAACTGCCGCCTTCGGAATAGGCAAGCGTTGCGTCGATTTGATACAGCGTTTTCCAGTTATTGAAATGATCGTCGAATTTATCGGCAGAAGGGATGATAACCGTTACCGTTGTTTCCGCCGCTTTTTGCAGGGGATGCCTGAACGTTTCGACGCTGTCGGGACCCAGAATTTGCCGGGTAAATTCCGGCTTGACCGTTGCCGTTACCTTCCTGTCCGACGAATTAACCGTCATTTGGGTGAA
The DNA here is from genome assembly GCA_031282925.1 of Dysgonamonadaceae bacterium. Classification (GTDB taxonomy): domain Bacteria; phylum Bacteroidota; class Bacteroidia; order Bacteroidales; family Azobacteroidaceae; genus Azobacteroides. The sequence goes on from JAITCT010000304.1 coordinate 4,434, forward strand.
CGCATTTTTTTCGGCATACGTTTGAAATTCCGTCCATCCCAATTCTTTGGAAGCCGTATTCGAATTGTTTGTAAAAAAAACCGTTATCAATATAATAAGGATCAATCCGTACATCCAGCTCATATTGAATTTAAAGGGCTTGTTATTTTCCGGGCCGAATCCCTTCGGCAAATTCGGTTTGTTACTGTTTTCGCTCATAATACATCCGGTATTTCTGTTACATCCGCGTCTGCCCACAGATTCTCAATATTATAATATTCCCTGATTGCGGGGATAAAAATGTGGAGCATGACCGTCCCGTAATCCATCGCAATCCATTGCGCTTCCCGCATACCGACGGCGCCCATCGGTTTTTCGTGTAATCTTTCAAACACCAAATCCCAAACGGAATCGGAGAGTGCGGAAACTTGCACAGGCGTGTTTCCCTGGCAAATAATAAAATACCGGCAAATAGACCCCTCAAATTTTGACATGTCCATGGTGATAATCTTTTTCCCCTTTTTGTCCTGTAGTGCGTCAACAATTGTATTTACTAAAATGTTTGTTTCGTTCATGTATGAAAATCATTAAATTATGGAGCGCAAATTTACATGAAATTTTTCAATTCCACACAGACAGATAAAAATTATTCCGGATTGCCTCAATTGAAATTACGAATTACAAATTACGGAAGGGTGCGCACCTCGCGTGTGCGCTCCCGCACCAGCCGGAGTTAAAAGGCGGCAAAAATCGCAGCATTGCATTTTTGCCGCCTTTCCTTTTAACCGGAAAAGAAAGCAGTTACCTGCGCTTCATATCCTGTATTTTGTGAAATCCATAAAAAACAAACCGGATTTTACCGGTTATTACCTGAAAATTAAAAAGAAAAATCAAACTTGCCTGCTTGAAAAATTCCATGTTTTTGTTCTCCGGCAAATTGTGAAATCCCCAAACTGAATTTGGGGCGTTCC
>JAITCT010000008.1 GCA_031282925.1 Dysgonamonadaceae bacterium
AGAGTAATGAAAGGGAAATGGCTCGGGCCACAGGACCATACCGGCGCTGACACGCTCCTCTATGCAACGAACAGGGCGTTGGCGGCAATCGGGAAAGAGGTGAAAATTAACTGCGCGCATAATGCTGCTTAATTATGAAAAGTTACTTATCATCAAAAAATACGTATATTGCAACGGTTTTTATAACTATGGTCATTCTATTTGTTTTTATGCGTTAGGATACATAATTATTAACGGAATGACCTTTTATTCAGTATTTAAATTGGGAAAATATTATTAGCAACTTGAATTAAATATATAAAATATCCTTTTCATGTTAGTTCTTTTTAATAAATACAATAACCGGATTATCCTGTGAATCCATAAACTTCAATTCATTGTTTGAAATATCGAATTTCACAACATCTCTTATGTGGTCGCTAAAAGCCCTTCCCCATTCATCTTCTGCAATTCGGGTTCCACCATAACTTTTGATATTGATTCGTTGATGTTCCGCTATCTCAAATCCAATTGAAATCTCATTGTAGAAAGTATGACCTCCCATAGTTCCCTGCATGGCATTCGGGATTTTTATTAAAATATCTGAATACACATTATTTTTAGGCGGTGAACCGATATTTGTTAATATGCCTGAGATACTTATCATTTTTACTTCCCACGTGCCATTTATCGGATTTATAAGTTCCGGATACGGATTAAAAAATAAATAATCCGTTTCGTTGTAATACAGTTTTAATGTGCCTTCCCGAAGGTCAAAAGAACGAACCGCCTTTAAGGATTCCATAAAAAGATTGCCATCCAGTTCGCCGATTTTAGTTCCTCCGAGATTTGTGATAAGGAAAGAGGATGTTTGGGCATTTATCTTATAATTTCCGGATATGTCATTTGCAGATGATCTTCCCGCGAATGTGTTGTCATCTTTAAAGAGAAGCCAGTAGCGATTATCCGAATCCTGTTCGGGTGATTTTGCTTTTCCGCCCGTTACAATACTTGTCAGCTTCCATTTGACGTTCGTCAGTTTCACCTCGCCGTTCGGATTATCGGTTCCCTGTCCCGGCGTATTGTTTTTCGGGCAAGCCATGCCCATACTCACTGCAAGCATGGAGAACAGGAAAAATTTCAGTGTTTTCATCTCTATATATCCTTCTTTATTATTCAGTATTATCCACTTTTTTATCTCTCAAACGGTTTTAATTGTTAAAGAAACATCTTTGGAAGCCAATTTTTCGGCATAGATAGCCCAAAAATAATGATACCCTATAGCCCACCAGCAGGCAGTACATTTTTTGACTTCTATATCCAACCTGCTTTTTTGTTCGTTTGACGGTGTGTCCGGCGTTACTTGTTCCCACAGGCATACGGAGTTTCCATGTGGCAATGGTTTATAAGACAAATACTTTTTTTTACTGTCATAATAAATTTTCAATTCGCCTTCGCTGTACTCGTAGGTGTCAATTGTATGAAGAGCATTGTAAAACAGGGCGACATTGTTATTTTCTCCATCCCAAATCTTTGTCATCCCAAGCATTTTTATATTTGATGGAGTTACAGCAAAGCGCAATTCATTCAATATTGATCGCCCTGTTGCTGTAGTATCCGAATTAAATACAAGCGTATAACATTTATTACACTCCTTCGGCTCCGGTTCTACGGATTTGCCTGTTTGCATATCTACGAGTGCGGCTAATTTCCATTGAGTTCCCGTCAGTTGCATCTCGCCGTTCACTCCGGCAACTACCCCTTCGCCGGGTAATTTACTTTTCAGCAAATCCTGTCCATTCGAATTATCTGTTCCCTGTCCCGGCATATCGTTTTCCGAGCAAGCCGCGACCATACCCAAAGTAAGCATGGCCAAGAGGAATAATTTCAGTGTTTTCATCTCTATATATCCTTATTTTTATTTCGTTAAAATCATCTTTTTCGTATCAAGCTGAACGGGTTGGGACTGTTTTGTTGCAGTGCAGCGCCGTTGCGCGCGGTTATCGGGCAATTCATCCGGGAAATCATTGCATGAAGATGCAAACAGGCCTGTAAACAATATCGGTATGTATCTGTAATTTTTCATTTCTATATATCCTTATTTATTTAATATGATGTGGACGCCTCACCGTTTCACCGTTCACCATCCGGTTCAAAGTATTCTGTGTTTACTACTTCTACCTCATTCCCATTTGAGAGCCGAGCTGTACTTCAAACAAAATTATTATTTCAATAAAATTTCCCCATACGTGTTGTCAAATATAGCTCCCAATTGAATATCCAGATTATCGTAACTTCCCAACAATATTTTCCCGTTATTGGTGATTGTCAATTCGCTGCCACTTTGCGCAATAATATTTCCATCGTCAATCGTTCCACCCGAAAGGATTATTTTGCCGCCATTCTGAATAGTTATTTTATGTGCTTGCACAAAAACCGTAGCGGTTATGGTCAGGGTAGCGCCGGATTGAATAACCAGGTTCTTGCATACGGTTCTGTTTGTATTCCATGTTTGTGAGGTCGTAATATTTTCGGACAGTGGCGTAATTGCTTCGCAGTTTCCGTATTCGTCCATAGGTCCCAAATAGGGATTGGAGTCGTCGCCATCCGGTTCGTCGGGCGCGCACGATGGACAGTGCGCCGGTTTAGGCCCGATACCCCAGAAATAATAACCATCGCTGTCGCGGTCTTCGCATACAATATCGGCGTTGGTGTAGTTGTGACTGGTGATAGGTGACAATGGTATTACCGAACTTGACAATTGATTGATGTCACTAATTACATATAAGTATCCGCCATCACTTCCCCACGAACTTCCCCAACTATTTTTAAATATCCAATATGTTTCTCCTATTCGAGGATCATCAGCACCTATTGTAATGGAAATATTATAGCCGCCCGAAGTTCCAATATATACAACATCCCCTGCTTGTACTGTTCCAAAGCCAACTAAAGTCATGGCATGCGCCCAAGCTCCTATTCGTCCTCCTATAACTCCTTTTTGAATGATCCGTTTTTTTAATTCAGTAACAGGGTCAGGATAAGAACTTGAATAAAATATTTGCTTTCCTGCTATTTTTATGTTCTCAGCAGGATTACTACATTTATCACTGCATGGTGGATTACTTGCATAACCATTCGGAAAACATGTTTCATTAACAACTCCATTTGTAATGATATAATCCAATGCAGTACCACTCCATCCTCCACTATTACAAGTGCTTCCCGTACATGAAATTATTTGTTGCTCAGATAAGTCCAAATCTATTTTTCGATTATAATAAAGATTTACTAATCCCTCAACTGCACCAATAGCCCCATAAGCCCAACAAGTACCACAAGGATTTTGATTCTTTACGGAAGTATTCCAATTCCTTCCATGTCTGTTTCTCCAATCAAATTTAGAAATCATTGTTGATGTTCTACTTGTCGTAGTTGTCCGATTAGGTTGCATACCATTTTCTTCCATGATTTCAAAAATTCCTCCTACATAATATTCAACGCCCTGTAAATCCGGTACACTACCGCCAAACAACCCTTTCTTTTCTTCAAAACTCATTTGAGACACAGGAGTTTCACCTGCCACCCAAAGCGCATTTTGATTGCGAAGATTGTTGTTTATTAAAGCAATTCTATCGTTTTTTTCCTGTTGTTGAGTTACTGCAGATACGTCAACCGACAAATTTCTCAATTCGGCATTTTTTATCTCTACCCGAACTTTTGTCAATGCAAGATGAGATGGGATATTAACCGTTTCCATTGCCACACTGCTGAAATTATCTATCCCATTGACTGCAACCAACGGAGAGCTTTCATACATTAATAAATCATAACCGTAATCATCAGAAAGCAATATTCTGACATATCCCGATTTTGAAGAAAAAACAACTTGTCCCGAAGCAATTATGGTTTTAGAACTGATACTGTTCCCTTGAATAGTTGTAAGCAATGTATCTTGAGTAATGGTATTATTGACCGATACAAGCATTTGTGCGGATAATGACAAAGAACTCACCCAAAGTAATGCAAAAACGGATAATAAACTTTTCATGTTCATAATATTCTATTTTTTAATAAACTTAAATACCGAAACTTGCTCATCCATATCATACACTTTAAGTAAATATATCCCTTTTGAAAAAGAACTTACATTAATTATATCTTTATCGGTTTGACTATAAACTTTTTTCCCTAAATTATCAAAGATTTCAATTCGTAATATAGCATTGTTCAAGCAAGATATATTTAATATATCACCAACGGGATTGGGAAAAATGCCACAATCCTTCATCTCTATTGGTTGCACAGAGGTAATATTTTCATGGCTATACTTCAATTCATTATTTTGGTAATAGTCTAATAGTAAAGTATGGATTGAGCCATCTAAACCTAACCCTAAACACGGATATAAAATACCACCTAAACTGCCTACATCCTCAATCCACGTATCAATTACATAGTCATACGAATAATCGGTTATCTGCAAACGCTTTTTTTTAACTCCATTGATTTCAATCCTATCACTCTTTTTTACCTCCAACAATCGTGTTTCTTGCGACAGCCCAATGGGGTGCTCAAACGTCATCCCTTCTTCCAACGAAAAATCATATAATAAATATTCCGTTTCGGAATTAGCAGGAATAAAATATGTTTTTTTGTCTTGTTCTCTGATTAATCCTTCATATTTAATATTTTCGTATAATTTGTCTTCACACGAAAATACTTTCTTATAGGAATAACCTGTTACAATTGAGTCTCCGTCAAAATAGACATACCACGTCCAACCGGGACATTCCGGACAAACATTCTGACGCTGTATAACCCATAAATTGTTGCCATTAACAATCGTATTGTCATTCGTTTGTCCGGCAATTGTTTGTGTCCGGCTTATTATCATAAATAACAACAGTAAGTAGCCTGTTATTTTTTTCATCACTCACCTCCTTACTTCGTCAAAATCATTTTTTTCGTATCAGCCAGGCTATTGCCCACATAGAGGGAATAATAATAGATACCGGCAGAAAGAGCCCCGCCTTCTATCGTGATGCTTTCCGTTCCGGCCTGGAGCGGTATTTGCCGGACAATGCTCCCCGCCGTATTGCTTATTACAATCTGCGCCTGCTTGCCGGTTTGCGGCAGGGTATAGCGGATGACGGTCGATTGATTGAACGGGTTGGGATTGTTTTGTTGCAGGGCAGCGCCACTATTTGCCACGGCCTGCAGTCCGGTTGCCGATTCAACGGCGCTTCCGCTTTTCAGCAGGGCGTCTTTTCCCTGTAAAGTGTGAACTAATTCGGTCAGTTCATTTACCTGTGCGCTGAGTTCTTGCACGGCTTTCACCAAAGGCACAACAAATTCCGCATACCGCAACCCGTAAATGCCGGTTTCATCCACATCCACGCCGCTGAAATCATAACCGATGCTTTTGGCTATTTCTTCCACATCCTGCGCTATAAAGCCGGTCTGCTTTACTTTTTCTTTAGCTTCCCTTGCCTTCTTTTCAGCATCTATCAATTCTTGAGGCAATTCTTTTTCGCCCGGCCTTTTCTTCGTTTTGTCAATTTTCAGCAAGCCGTCTATGGCGTCCAAATCCAGATTGAAAGTAACCGGTTGCAGGCGGTTGATAAAGGCAAGCCCCGGCACATCCGTCCGGACATTTGTCTTTGCCCGTTTGTCCGAGAAAATAGTCCATCCGGCAAAACCGCCGATGCTCGTAACATTACCGTTGCCGATTCTTACCTGATTGCTTCCGGTAACAGAGGATGCATAGCCGATAGAGGTAGAATTAGTCAGATTGTCGGGACTATCACCGCCTGCATAAAAACCAATAGCGCTATTAAAGCTTCCGGTCGTATTGTGTTGAAGCGCACTATAACCAATAGCGCTATTATAGTTTCCAGTCGTATTGCTAAGAAGCGCATTATTACCATCGGCGGTATTATGGTGGCCGCTAGTATTTACGAGAAGCGCACCTGCGCCAGAGGCGGTATTGCCACCTCCGGACGTATTAAAATAAAGCGCACTACTGCCAATAGCAGTATTATAGTCTCCGGTCGTAGCATTGGAGTTATTGGAACGTAGTGCACTACTACCAATAGCGGTATTATAAGTCCCCACTGTATAATTAAGCAAAGACCCATATCCGAAAGATACATTACCTTGCAGATGATTTCCGGTAAACCCTGCTACAATGTCGTTTACTTTGAAAATAATGGGAAAGTAGCCGGTTGTACCCAAAATATTAGATGAACTACCCAGATAAATATCCCCGGCAACACGAGTATCTCCGGTAATATCCAATTTGTATTGGGGATTGGTTGTTCCTATCCCCACCTGTCCTGCCGCATCAACTTTAAGTTGTGCCGACACATTCGCTGCAAGAACGAAAACCATGATTGCAAAAATAATCTTTCTCATAAAAAATAAAATTTTAATATATTAATAGATAATTGCTTTAATTAGAAGCCACTGAATCCCGCCGGGCTTTAGCCCTTATTCCCTGTCATTGCGGTAGTCTTCAGACTGCCGCAACGTAATTCGTAATTTATCTCCGCCGCCTATATCCCCAACCGGACGGTGAAAGTAAACTGTTTCGGCATGGGAGTAGCAACCCCCCCGCTGTTAAAAAATTCGGGGTCCTGCCCGTTCAGCTTCTTATCCGCATAAAGCAGGAAAAGGTTGGTTGCCTGCAGTTT
>JAITCT010000015.1 GCA_031282925.1 Dysgonamonadaceae bacterium
AAGATTTCCGTATTTTTTATACGAGAGGCTCTTGATAGGCTCAAAATAAGTTGTTTTCATTATTTATTTATCCATAGGCAAATCAATTTAAAAGGTTAATAAATGTTGTAACAAGGAAAACTCCAAATTTAAAATATTAAATCTGAAAGAAAAGTGGTTCGAAGTATGAGCAGTAGGTATTATCATTTACGTTAACTTTGATAGGAACATGTAAATATTCGGCAAATGTAAACAATTATTTCCGAAATACAAAAAAACGAAAAAAAATGGGTGTGTTTCAAATTGTCGTATCCTGTCATTGGCTTCACAATCACACTGTGACAATTTGAAATGCACCCATTACATATTTATTTGCCTGCAAAGTGATGGCTTTGTTATATGTAATTTTCGTTAAAATCAAGATGTGTCTGCACTGCATTTAACAACTCAAAATCAAGATTTTATAGACAAATATTATTTAAGATTTATTGCGGTTTGTATTTAGTATCATTTAACAAAATAAAACAAAAAAACTTTTTTAGTTTCAGAAGTTTTCATTTACTTTGCACCCGCTTTTGAAAACAGCAGGGACATGCCTTTTGTCAATCAAGCAGGGAGCTAAAATATTTTTTTAATTCATTTGTCTTATATATTCAGGAATGTAAATGGAACTGAAAGAAAGAATCATCGAAAACGCATCGGCGCTCTTTTTCCGGAACGGAATCAAGAGTATGACAATGTCTGATATTGCCAACGAGATGGGCATATCCAAAAGGACGCTCTATGAGGTTTTCCGGGACAAAGAAGAACTTTTGGAAGAATGCCTCAGTTATTACCATGCGAAAGCCGACAAGAAAATCGAACAGTTGACGAATGATTCGGAAAACGTCATCGACACGTTGATCCGCATCTATGCCCAGAAATTGTTTTATATGATGGATGTCGGAAAACCGCTTATGAATGACTTGAGAAAATATTATTCCCACCTCTTCCGGAAAATTGAGGATAAACGGAAAGAAGATATTTGCATATTCATTCCGTTGTTTAAGAAAGGCGTAGAACAGGGCTTTATCCGCGACGACGTCAATTTTGAAATCCTGTTGTGGCTGTTGAAAATACAGTTTGATGCGGTTCTGGATGAGGATACGGTTCCTGCGGGAAAATATTCCGTCAACCAATTCCTGCAAGCAATCATACAGAATTTCATGCGCGGGATCGCTACCCCGCTGGGAAATGAAAAAATAGACCAGTTGATGAAAATTATAAAAAAGAATGTAAATAAAAACTAAGTAAGAAAGAATTTATGAAAGCAGTTTTAGGTAAGAAAATCAGTATCGCATGTATGGCGGTTCTTTTCTCTGTTACGGCCAAAGCTCAGGGCGCGCAACCGCCCATTGAACTGACGCTTGAAAAGGCAATCGAAATCGCATTGAGCGAAAACCCGTCGGTAAAAATTGCCGTCTGGGAAATCCCCAAAGTAGATTATGCAAAAAAAAGCGCGTGGTATGGCCTGATTCCTTCATTGGAAGCTACAGGGCAATACTCAAAGTATCTCACGCCTCAAAAAATGAGTCTCGCGGGAATGCTTGTGGAATCGCCAACCGACTTTAATGCCACGGCAACCCTGCAGTTATCGCTGCCGCTGTTTGTACCGGCATTATGGAGAAGCATACAAATGACCGAAATCGACATGCAACTCGCCGTTGAAAAGGCGTATGCATCCAAAATCACGTTGCGCAACGATGTAACCAAAGCGTATTACGGCGTGCTTTTGGCGCAGGATTCCTACAAAGCCCTGCAAGACGGTTATTCGCTTGCCGAAGAAGTTTATACTCAGGCGAAAAAGCGTTTTGACCTGGGCTTAAGCGCCGAATATGATATGGTCTCCGCCGAAGTCCAGATGAAAAACTTGCAGCCTAATCTGCTGGAAGTGGAGAACGGCGTAGAACGGGCAAAACTGTATCTGAAAGTGCTTATGGGCGTCAACGCTTCCGTTCCGCTAATCATCAAAGGAAATTTGAGCGATTACGAAAAAGACATTACCCCTCCAACCTCCCAAAGTGGGGCTACCCCCTCCCTCAAGGAGACGAAGGGCAACACTGATTTGAAGCAACTGGACATTCAAAAGCAATTGCTGCAAAAATCGCTGCAACTGCAGCAAACGCAACGAATGCCCACCCTTGCCGCCTTTGGACAATACAGTTATGCAGGGACAGGGAATAATGCGGGAGCAAGTTTTATGAATCCGGAAGTGTTTTTGCCTGCAACTCAATCATGGTTCAGTCAAGGACTGTTGGTCGGGCTGCAATTGAATATCCCTTTGACAGGCATTTTTACAAACACGTTTAAAGAGAAGCAAACCGCCATACAGATACGTCAGATTGATATTCAGCGCGATTATCTGGAAAAAAACATTGACCTGCAAATTCGCACGGCTGTTGATAATATGAATAAAGCGGCAAAACAGGCGGATGCGGCCAAGAAAAACAAACAACTGGCGCAAAAGGGATATGAAATTGCTTCCAAACGCTATGAAAACGGCGCCGGAACTGTCCTTGAGCTGCAAAATGCGTCCTTAGCGCTTACGCAATCGCAGCTTACTTATAACCAGTCTATCGAATCCTATCTTTCGTCGAAATCCGATTTGGATAAAATACTCGGAGTTAATCCGGAATTGTAAATACGCATAAAATGACGCCGGATTGCTTCAGGTTATTGACGCAGTGAAACAGACAAATCGCAGTTGTCATTGCAAGCCGCAAGGCGAAGCAATCCGGAGTATAATAAAAGATAAACAGTAAAACATATAAATTATGACAATGAAAGCAAAAATTTTGTACAAGTTATTCCCTCTTATGGGTTTGATAATCCTGTTTTCCTGCGGCGGCAAAAAGCAGGACGCAAATGTGGAAACGCCGGCCGGCGACACCAAAATGGAAACGCCGACCGGCGAAAAAGATGCGGTAAAAGTAAGGACGGCAATTGCCGCATTTCGGAACGTTGAACAGACGGCAAGTTATACCGCCAACGTACAGGCCGAAGTGATTAACAAAATCACGCCAGCCATTCCGGGACGCATCGAAAAAATCTTTGTGGAAATCGGCGACAGGGTACAGGCCGGACAAATACTGGTTCAAATGGAATCGTCGAATTTGCAGCAACAAAGAACGCAACTGGCCAATCTGCAACGGGATTACGACCGCTACATCGAATTACAGAAAGTGGGTGGCATCGCCCAACAGCAGGTAGATCAGATAAAAACACAAATTGACGTGCTGAAAGCCGCTATCCAAAACATCGAAGACAATACGCAACTGAAAAGTCCCATCACCGGCATCATCACAGCCCGGAACTACGACAACGGCGATGTTTTCGCCCAACTGCCCATCCTGACCGTTCAACAGTTGAATCCTTTGAAAGCCATTATCTATGTTTCGGAATCTTATTTTACGAAAGTAAAGGTAGGCATGACTGTGAAAATCAATCTCGATGTGTATGAAAATGAAAATTTCACCGGAAAAGTGAGCCTGATTTACCCGACCATTGACGCGGCTACGCACACATTCGGCGCAGAAGTGGCCATCCACAACGGAAATTTGAAAGTCCGTCCGGGCATGTTCGGCCGCGTAACTTTGAATTTAGGCGTGAAAAAAAGCATTGTCGTACCCGATGCGGCTGTTCAAAAACAAGCGGGGGCCAATGATAAATACGTGTTTATTGTGAAAAACGGCGTTGCCAGATACAGCAAAGTAGAATTGGGACAACGTTTGGAAGACAATTACGAAATACTTTCCGGCATCAGCGACGGCGATGTAGTGGTAACCGCCGGACAATCCCGCCTAATTGACGGAACGCCGGTTGAAATAATTAATAATTGACAATTGATAATTGACAATTGGGTTTTTTATCATTTAAATGCCAATATATCAATTATCAATTAAAAATAAAACAGTATGTCATTATATGAATCAGCGGTTAAAAAACCGATTACTACCTTATTAATTTTTGCGGCGGTCGTCATCATCGGGGCATTTGCTTTTACGCGCTTGCCGGTTGATTTGTTTCCCGATATCGAAACAAATCAATTGACGGTCATTGTCGCTTATCCGGGCGCCAGCGCTTCGGACATTGAAACAAACGTTACCCAGCCTCTGGAAAACAGTTTGAACACAGTTGAAAACCTGAAGAAACTTACCTCGCAGTCCAAAGACAATATGTCGCTCGTAACCCTCGAATTTAATTACGGGACGGATATTAACATTGCCACAAACGATGTGCGGGATAAAATAGACATGGTCAAATCCAGCCTGCCGGACGAAATAAGCACTCCGATTATTTTCAAGTTCAGTATGGATATGATTCCGGTCGTTATCTATTCGGCTACGGCTAAGGAAAGCGTCAACGGGCTTTACAAAATACTGGACGAAAAAGTCGCCAATCCCCTGAACAGGGTTTCGGGCGTGGGCGCCGTTACGATTACAGGCGCTCCGCAGAGGCAGGTGGAAATCGGCGTTTCGCCCGAAAAACTGGAGGCTTACAACTTGACGGTCGAACAGATTGCAAGCGTGATTCAGGCCGAAAACCTGAACGTCCCCGCCGGCAGTTTTGATGTGGGAACAACTACCTACGCCCTGCGCGTGGAAGGTGAATTTAAAGCCAGCAACCAGTTGATGGACATTGTGGTCGGCAGCCGCGAAGGTAAAAACATTTACCTCCGGGATGTGGCTGTCATCCGCGACAGTATCCAGACGCGCATCCAGGAATCTTACACCAACGAGGTGAAAGGCGCTTTGGTCGTTGTCCAGAAACAATCCGGCTCCAACACGGTTGCAATTGCCGAAAAAGTAAACAAGTTGATTCCCGAACTTGGAAAAACGCTTCCCCCCGACATCAAACTGTCGTTAATTATGGACTCGTCCGAGTTTATTCAGCAGTCAATCGACTCTTTGACGGAAACGATTTTACTGGCAGGCCTTTTCGTGATGCTTGTCGTCATGTTCTTCCTCGGACGGTGGCGGGCGACGATAATCATTATCCTGGCTATTCCGATTTCACTGATAGCATCGTTTATCTATCTGATGGTACGGGGAAGCTCGCTGAACATTATCTCGCTGTCTTCGCTCACCCTTGCCATCGGTTTGGTGGTTGACGATGCGATTGTGGTACTCGAAAACGTGACCAAACACATCGAACGGGGAAGCAGGCCGAAAGACGCCGCTATCTACGCAACCAATGAAGTGGGCGTTGCCGTAATCGCTTCTACATTAACCATTCTGGCCGTATTCTTGCCCTTGACCATGACCACCGGTTTGGCGGGCGTGATGTTTGGGGAACTGGGCTGGATGGTAACCATTATGATTACCGTTTCGCTGATAGTGGCGCTATCGCTTACGCCGATGCTTTGTTCGCAAATGTTGCGGTTGACCAGCACGCAGGGCAAATTTTTCGACCGCCTTCATGCGCCGATTAAAGTTTTCCTCGACAAACTGGATCACCAATACTCGCGACTGGTTAATTTTTGCGTAAAAAACCGGTGGAAAACGCTGATTGCCTGTTTCCTGCTTTTCTTTATCATCATGATTCCCGCTTTGAAAGTCGTTAAATTCGACTTTATGCCGGCCTCGGACAACAGTATGATCACGGCCGACGTTTACATGCCGACCGGCACGCGGATGGAAGTAGCGCGGGACGCTGCAATGAAAATAGACAATATCGTCAAAACAAAATACGGGGACGCCGTCAGGGTACGTTCCTTCTCGGTAGGGCAAGCCGATGAAAACAATACTTTCGCCGCCATGCAGTCCAACGGTACGAATTTGATCAGCTTCCGTTTCCGCTGCCATGATCCGGAACTGAGAAAACTGTCGATTTACGATATTGCCGATGATTTGCGTAAAGAATTAGACAATATGCCCGAACTGTATAAATATACGGTTACTCCGGGCGGCAGCGGCGGAATGATGGGAACCGGAGCGAGTACGGTGGATGTGGAAATATTCGGTTACGACCTGGCCGAAACCGACCGGATTGCCGCCGAACTGAAAACCCGTCTGTCCGGCGTGAAAGGGCTGAGGGACTTGATGATTAGCAGACAGGATTACCGCATCGAATACCAGATTGATTTCGACCGGGAAAAACTGGCCGAAAACGGTTTGAATTCGGCTACGGTGGCCGGTTTTGTCCGCAACCGGATCAACGGAAGCTATACCTCCAAATACAGGGAAGACGGCGATGAATACGACATCATTGTCCGTTATGACGAGGCTTACCGCCAATCCATTCAGGATATTGAAAATATAACGGTTTACAACAGTGCGGGGAATGCCATTAGAATTAAGGAATTAGGGAAGATTGTAGAAAAATCTTCACTCCCTCAGATTGACAGGCAAAACCGCGAGAGAATCAATAAAGTCAGCGGGACGCTTTATAATGCCGCTTTGAGCGATGTAATTGCGGCGGCAACCAAAGAGATTGACGATATGCGCGAAGAAGGAAAGATTCCTTCGGAAATAGGCGTAAACATCGGCGGCACCTACGAAGACCAGCAGGAAACCAATGCCGATTTGGTCTTATTGATGGTTCTTTGCGTACTTTTGGTTTACATTGTGATGGCCGCTCAATTTGAATCATTGACTTATCCGTTCATCATTGTATTATCGCTGACTTTCGGTCTTGCCGGCGTATTCCTGGCGCTAATGATTACCGGGCAGCCTGTCAGCCTGATGGCTATGATCGGGATAGTCATGCTGATCGGGATTGTGGTGAAAAACGGTATTGTATTCATTGACTATGCCAACCTGAACCGGGAAAGAGGCATGTCGATAGACAGAGCCATTGTAGATACCGGCCGTTCCCGTCTGCGTCCGATTCTGATGACGACGGCAACAACTGTTTTGGGTATGATTCCGATGGCGATTCCGCGCGGGACCGGTTCCGAAATGTGGCAACCGATGGGTATTGCCGTCGTTGGCGGTTTGACCTTCTCAACCATTTTAACCCTGCTGTACGTACCCGCCCTCTATTCGATTTTCGGATCGGTCGGTATATACAGGACAAGGCGTAAACTCAAAAAACAAAACGCCAAAAACAGTCGACGGCGTAATTCGTAATTTGTAATTCGTAATTGTATATGAAATCAGTGTTTATACCATACAATCAAGCGCACAAAGAGCGTGTCCTTGATATATTAGAGAGAATGAATATACGCGGCTTTACCTTGTGGGACAACGTGCAGGGTAGAGGCGCCCGCATCGGCGAACCTCATTACGGAACTCATGCCTGGCCTACGCTGAATGCGGCAATCCTGACCATTGTTCCCGATGAAAAGGTAAATGAATTGCTGCCGAAACTCCGGGAACTGGATAATGAAACCGAAAATTTAGGTTTGCACGCCTTTGTCTGGCATGTGGAGCAGATGATTTAAATGAGGAATTACGAATGACGGGGGGAGTGGGGGATTG
>JAITCT010000150.1 GCA_031282925.1 Dysgonamonadaceae bacterium
CAAAGACAATGATTTCGGTTGATATGTCGGAAAAAAGCAGTACTTTTGGCAGCGAGTAACAAGATATGTCTATGTCCCCAATGAAGAAAAAAAGTTTTGTTTCCGTAGCCGATTTATCAAAAGAGGATATCCTCCGTTTGATGAAAAGCGCCGAGTCTTTCGAGAAAAATCCGAACCGGAAAATATTGGACGGAAAAATCTGCGCTACTCTTTTTTTTGAACCGTCCACCCGAACGCGGCTGAGTTTTGAAACGGCTATCAACCGCTTGGGCGGCAAGGTGATAGGGTTCAGCGACGCGGCTACGACAAGTTCCTCAAAAGGTGAAACATTAAAAGACACCATCAAAATGGTGAGTAATTACGCCGACCTGATTATCATGCGCCATTACCTGGAAGGAGCAGCCCGCTACGCTTCGGAAGTTACGGACGTTCCTGTTATTAACGCAGGCGACGGAGCTAACCAGCATCCTTCTCAAACGATGCTTGATTTGTATTCCGTCTATAAAACGCAAGGCAAACTTAATAATCTGGCTATTACGATGGCAGGTGATTTGAAATACGGGCGAACGGTGCATTCTTTGATTGTCGGGATGTCGCATTTCAAGCCTGCATTTAATTTTATTGCGCCCGAAGAACTCCGGTTGCCGGATATTTACAAGCAATTCATGGAGGAAAAAGGATTGCATTACCGGGAATATACCGATTTTTCGGAAGATGTAATCAATCAATCGGATATTTTGTACATGACTCGCGTCCAACGCGAACGGTTTACGGATTTGATGGAATATGAAAAAGTGAAGAACATTTATATTCTGAAAAACAATATGTTAAGAAATAGCAAAGAAAACTTGCGGATTCTCCATCCTCTGCCTCGCGTGAATGAAATTGCCTATGATGTGGACGATAATTTCAAAGCCTATTATTTCGAACAAGCCAGGAACGGCGTCTTCGCCCGACAGGCGGTTATCTGCGACGTACTCGGAACTAATTAATGCACAACAGGATGATTAATAAGAAAGAATTACAGATTGCGGCTCTACAAAACGGAACGGTTATCGACCACATTCCCTCCGGCCAGTTATTTAAAGTTGTTTCACTGTTGGGAATCGAAAAATTGAAAACGCCCGTTACTATCGGTTACAACCTGGATAGCAAGAAGATGGGCAGCAAAGGCATACTGAAAATCGCGGGAAAGTTTTTCGAACAGGACGAAATCAATCGTATTTCTCTGATTGCTCCGGCGGTTAAGCTGAACATTATCAAGGACTATGAAGTTGCGGAAAAGAAATTGGTCCAACTTCCCGACGAACTGACCGGCATCGTTAAATGCAACAATCCCAAATGTATTTCCAACAATGAGCCGATGAAAACACGATTCACAGTTATTGACAAGAAAAAGGTAACGCTGAAATGCGAATATTGTGAAATGAGAACAAAAAAAGAAGATATTGTACTTCTATAATGGGAAAGATGCGCATAATTTTCACTCTTGGATTGTTAATATTCCTTTTCGGAACGGGAAATCAGTCGTTTGCACAATCGGAACTGCTGAATTACGGCTTTAAAGTCGGCATGAATGCTTTATCTCCGACTCAATATCAAACATATTATGCAGGCGATTCCACTGCCGGATCCTATATCAACAAAAACGGTTATTTGGCAGGCGCATTTTTCAGGATAAATTATAACAGGGTATTCCTGCAACCCGAAGTGATATGGAATTTTCACCGGCAACAATGCGGTTTTATGCTTCCCGACACAAATGCCGAGAATATATATTTACCTAAAACATTGAATATTAATATGGATGCGGTGAATACGAATTTGTTGGCAGGCTATAGTATGATAAAAAACAAACCTTATTTGTGCGACATTTACTTAGGAGCTTCTCTCAAATGGACTTACAAAATAAAATATGAAATCACGGAAGAACATGACTATTCCGCTAAAAGTAATTTTTCCTGCTATGCAGGCGTTATCGGTTTTTCGGTGAGTATTTCCAAGCTCTATTTCGATTTCAGGTACGAAATCAATCAGCCGAATACCAATCTTGATTTCAGTAAAATTCTTGGTATTTCCGATCCGTATCAAAGCGTTTTTTTGGAAAAGAATGAAAATATCTTGAGCTTTTCCTGCGGAATAATATTTTGATTTTTACTCTCGCAAACAATTTAACCGGACTTATGCTACAATACATTATTGTTATATTAATCGGAATCGCAGTAGTTGCTTTTGTTGTAAAGAGAATTTATAAGGTTTTCTTTCAAAAAAGTCGTTCCGCCGGACTTTGCAGCGATTGCCCCGGATGCGCTTTGAACAAATCCCGTAAAAAAGCAATCAATGCATAATCTTATACAGCAATTCCGCCAACAATTTCCCATCGGGAAGCGAAACATTCTCAAAACCTTTGGATTTAGCGTCGCAAGTGCGGATGAGGGAAATAATCCGCATGGTTTTTCCGGGTTTATAGTTTTTCATAGCCTGCATGTAGTCCGTTATTTGGAAATTATACCGGAAACCGAGTACCGACATCAGGTGTGATTCGGTTTTGTTCCCTTCGTAATGGCAAATCATCAGGTTGGTAAAAAAGTTGAACAGTACCGTCAATGTAACGATTAACGGATTGTTTTTCGGATTTTGTTCAAAATATTTTGCAATCCGGTTGGCTTTCAGGACGTCTTTTGAAGCAAGGGCTTTCTGCAACTCGAAATTATTGTAATCTTTGCTGACGCCGATGTTTTTTTCTATTAATTCCGATGTTATCTGCGCATTGTTTTTGGGAAGCGAGATAATCAGCTTTTCCAGTTCATTGGTCAGTTTACTCAAATCGTTTCCCAGATAATCCGTTAACAAGAGAGAGGCTTTTTGTTCGATTTTCACGTTTCTTCCCTGAAGATAGCGGATAATAAAAGCAGGAATTTGATTTTCGTATAATTTTTTCGACTCAAAGGAAACTCCGGTTTTTCCGATTTCGAGGGCTAATTTTTTCCGTCCGTCCAGTTTTCCGTGTTTGTAATTAATCACCAGTACCGTTGAGCGGAGCGGTTGTTTGACGTAATGAACCAGTTCGTCAATATCCTTCATGTTCTGGGCTTCTTTCAGGACAACCAACTGCCGTTCCGCCATCATCGGAAAGCGTTTGCAGGAGGCAATGACCGTGCGGGCACTGGTTTCCATCCCATAAAAAACAATTTGGTTAAAATCACGCTCCGAATCGTTCAGGACATTTTCAATCAGCATATCGGTTAACCGGTCAATAAAATAAGATTCGTCACCTTGAAACAGATACGCCGGTGCAAAATTCCCGGCTGCAATGCCTTGCTTTATTTCCTCAAATCCCAATTCTTTCGCCATAATTTACCATTCAAAGCGGAGATGTTTCACCGTTTCCTTGTTTTCAATAATTGTTTTCAAAGCCTCAATGCCGATCAGAACATGTTCTTCTACAAAATTCCGGGTAACGGCCAGATCGCTCTTTTCAGTCTTAATTCCTTCCGAAATCATCGGCTGGTCGCTGATTAGCAGGAGCGCTCCGGTAGGAATCTGGTTTGCAAAGCCGACGGTAAACAGGGTTGCCGTTTCCATATCAACTCCTATTGCGCGAATTTTCCGAAGGTATTCTTTGAACACCTCATCGTATTCCCACACACGGCGGTTGGTTGTGTAAATCGTTCCCGTCCAGTAGTCTTTTCCGTGGTTTCTCACGATGGAGGAAACGGCGCGCAGCAAGCTGAATGCCGGTAAAGAGGGAACTTCGTGCGGTAAATAATCGTTGGAAGTGCCTTCCCCGCGGATAGCGGCAATGGGCAGGATATAATCGCCCACAGCGTTTTTGGGTTTCAACCCGCCGCATTTTCCGAGAAACAAAGCGGCTTTGGGTTTGATAGCGCTCAATAAATCCATGATTGTTGCGGCATTGGCAGAACCCATTCCAAAATTGATAATCGTAATTCCGTCGGCCGAAACATTCGGCATATTGCCGTCCTGACCCATAATCGGCACTTGATAATAATCGGCAAAAATTTCAACGTATTTACTGAAATTGGTCAATAAAATGTAAGGCGTGAAATCTTTCAAAGGTCTTTTGGTGTAGCGAAACAACCAATTTTCAACTATTTCCTGTTTTGTTTTCATCGTTTAATTTGTTTTTGCCGCTAATTCACTAATTATATTCGTATGAATTCGTGAATTAGCGGCTCAAAAAATTTTTATGTTTTTATTCTTAAATTAATATTGTGTATTTTTGCAAAGGTAAACAAAAAAGAAGATACGGGAAAATGTTGGAATTAAATCTTCCGCAGGCGGAATTAAATATCAAGGAAGAAAACGGAAAAGCGTATGTTTTCGACCGTTTGAGGAAACAATTCGTGCGTTTGACACCGGAAGAATATGTTCGTCAAAGTTTTGTTTCTTATCTGATTACATACAAAAATTATCCCCAATCCCGCATGGCAAACGAAATCGGCATCGAATTGGGGAATGTGAAAAAACGCTGCGACACGGTTCTTTACGATGAATATCTGCATCCTTTGATGATTATCGAATTCAAAGCGCCGTCAATACTTATCAAACAAAATGCGTTCGACCAGATAACACGCTATAATATGCGCTTGAATGTTCCGTGGCTCATTGTGAGCAACGGCGTCAGACATTATTGCTGCCGGGTTGATTATGAAAAAAAGGAGTACTTTTTCCTCAAAGACATACCGGAATATGAAAAACTAAAAAAAGTTACGCACTAAAGAAATTTCCGATAAACTGCTCCCCTTTCAAAATCCCATATTTCCCCTTTTCGACCGAGAACTCGTTATATTCGGTAACTTCATCAGGCATTTCCCCCGGCTTGTAAATCACAAACGGTACGGGTGAACCGGTATGGGTCTTGAGGCGGCAAGGCGTGGGATGATCGGGCAAAAGCGCAATTGTTACCGGTTCGTTCCAATTATCAATGGTTTCGAGAATGGGCTTCAGCAGGCGTTTGTCGAGATATTCGATGGTTTTTACTTTCAGGAAAGCGTCTCCTTCGTGGCCGGCTTCGTCGCTTGCTTCGACATGGACATATACAAAATCGGTTTCCTGCAAGGCTTTTAGCGCTGCTTGCGCTTTCCCTTCGTAATTCGTGTCATATAGTCCGGTGACTCCCGGCACGTCTATGCTTTCCAGTCCGGCATAGATACCGATTCCTTTGATTAAATCCACTGCCGAAATGACCGCTCCCGTCCGTACCGGATATGTTTCCGAAAGCGGTTTCATCTGCGGCTTATACCCCGGCGACCAGGGCCAGATACTGTTGGCAGGGTCTTTTCCCTCCGCTTTCCGTTTCAGGTTAACAGGATGGTTTTCGAGTATTTCCTGCGAACGGATAATCAAATCGTTCAGGTAATCAGCAGTTTCCTGCGCTTCGGGGATTGCCGCTTTTATCAGCGCTTTCCGGAATTCGGTTCCGGGTACATCGTGCGGCGGCGTACAAATCAAGTGTTTGTTGCCGCCTTTCAGTTTCAAAATATGCCGGTAGGAAACGCCTGGAAAAATCCCTAAATCTCCTAAAGGGGACTTTGCCGTAGCAGAATGTTCAATCTCTCTGCTCCCAACTCCCCCTTCAGGGGGTAGGGGGTAAGGTAATTTCTCATTAAGATAATGAATCAATATTCCGGCTTCTTCGCTCGAAATGTGGCCTGCCGAATGGTTTTTGATTTTCCCGTTTTCGACACAGATTAAGTTACAGCGCATGACCATTTCGCCGGGAAGAATATCAATGCCCATGCTGGCGGCTTCCAATGCGCCGCGTCCTTCCAGAACCTTGACGGGATTGTAACCCAAAACCGATAAATTGGCAACTTCGCTTCCCGGATGCATTCCTTCGGGAATGGTTCGCAGCAAACCGGTATTCCCTTTTCGCGCCAACAAATCCATTGTCGGGGTGGAGGCGTATTGCAAAGGCGTCAGATTCCCCAAAGATTCGATGGGTTCGTCGGCCATCCCGTCTCCTAAAATAATGATATACTTCATTTAATTACGGTTTATAGTAAACGAGTAAACAAGACCTGTCAACTCGTTTACTCGTCAACTTGTTTACTCATCTACATAAAGTTGCATGTTTTCAAATCTTACGACTTTCACGGTTTTTCCCGCTTCGATAAATCCCCGGTTGGAAACCGCATCGTAAACTTCATTGTCTATCATGATTTTTCCCGATGGCCGGAGTACGGTCATTGCCGTAGCGGTTTTCCCCACCAGTCCGTATTCTTCGAGGTCCGCACTTGCGGAATCTTCCAAATCGGCTGTCAAAGCGACTCTCCGGAACAAGCCTTTTTCCCCGATTCGCGCAGATATCCACACGATAATCAGAAGGCCGAGGATTAATCCAGACAAAACGGTCAGCGAGGCCTGCGAAATATCCGGCATCCGTACTTCTTTGAACGAAAAATAATCATTGTTGAGCAATGCAAATACTAATCCGGCGCTAATACATACAATTCCGAGAATCCCGGAAATTCCGAATCCGGGGAAAACAAATATCTCAAGGAAAACGCAGGCAATACCGATAATGAAAACGATAATTTCCCAATTTTGCACTAATCCGTCCAGATATAATGGCGTAAAATACAGGATAGCAGCGCCTGTTGCCGCAAAAGTCGGGAATCCGATACCGGGCGTCTGCAACTCGAAATAAATGCCGGCGACAATAATCATGATTAGCACGGCCTGAAAAGCCGGATTCATCAGGAAACCTTTCAGTTTGTCCAAAAATGTCGGCTTGTATTCCGCCGATTTGTAGTCTTTGTAGCCCAAATATTGAGTAATCACCTCGCCGGCGCTTTCGGCTATTCCGTCGCAAAAGCCCAGCTTCACAGCTTCCCGGGCGGTGAGCGAGAGTACTTTACCCGAATCAATCACGTTGGGGATATAAATACGTTCATCGACCATGGCTTCGGCGATTTTGGGATCGCGAATCCATTCGTAAACGGTGTCATTTCCCGTAATTACCGGTTTTTTACCATGCGACTCGGCGGTTGCACGGATAATGGAACGCATGTAAGATTGATATTTATCGGGCATGGCTTCTCCCGAACCGCCGTTCACAACGGTGGCCGCTCCGATGCTCGCTCCTTCCCGCATGTAAATTTTCTTGCAGGCGATGGCAATTAAAGCTCCTGCCGAAGCAGCGTTGTTGTCAATAAAAACATGCACGGGAATCGGATTGTACAGGATGGCCGACCGCATGGAATCGGCGTCAACCAAGGCGCCTCCGTAAGTATTCAAATGCAGCAGAATAGCGTCGGCATTCATTGCGTTTGCCTCTTTCAGGCCATTAATCAGGTAGATATGCGAAGTAGTATTGATTTCCGAGTTGATATTGATTTGATAAATAACAACTTCCTTTTTTCCTTCCTTTTCCCCGTTTTTTTCCTGTGCAAAAAGTACATTTGAAAAAAGGAAAATAAAACAAATTATTCTTTTCATTCTTTGTATATGCCAGTTTACCTCGTGAATCCCCGAAGGGAATGTTTTGGGAATACGTTGCGCAAAAGTACATGAAATTTTTTATATAACCGCACAGACAGGTATAAAATATCAGGGAAAATTGTTTAAAAAAGACGTAAAATGTTTTATCATAATTATGTGTGGAGCATACGAGGATCGAACTCGTCACCTTTAGACTGCCAGTCTAACGCTCTAGCCGGATGAGCTAATGCCCCCTTTCAAAAATTCGGTTGCAAAAATAATGATTTTTCTGAAAAAGAAACGTACCTTTGCGTGTTTTTAAAAGAAATGATAAAAGAAAAAATTATATTAGGCGTTGATCCGGGTACAAGCATAATGGGTTACGGCTTGTTGAAAATCACAGACAACAAACCCTCGCTGTTAGCAATGGGCGTATTGTTGTTGAACAAAACGGACGATCATTATCTTCGTCTCCGGCGAATTTTTGAGCGGATAATTAGCCTGATTGATGAGTTTTTACCGTCCGAATTAGCCATTGAAGCGCCTTTTTTCGGGAAAAATGTACAAAGTATGCTCAAATTGGGACGCGCTCAGGGAGTTGCCATGGCAGCCGCCTTATCGCGCAATATTCCTGTTTTTGAATACGCTCCCTTGAAAATAAAAATGTCGATTACCGGCAACGGACGCGCTTCCAAAGAGCAGGTGGCCGATTTATTGCAGCGTTATTTGAAAATTCCCGGTGAAGAAATGCTTCCGCAAATGGATGCTACCGACGGACTTGCTGCCGCTCTCTGTCATTTTTTCCAGAGCGGTCGCCCGCAATCGAAAATGCCGTACACAAGTTGGAAAGATTTTATTAACAAAAACGGAAAAAAATGTAGAGATGTTGCTCACAACGTTTCTACCAAATTAAACAACATAAAAAAATGAAAAAAATTTTAGTTACCGGAGGTACCGGATACATTGGTTCGCATACCACTGTTGAACTTCAAAACAACGGATTTGAAGTCGTTATTGTCGATAATTTGTCTAATTCCCATTCCGGCGTTATAGACAGGATTGAAAAAATAACCGGTATTCGTCCTGCATTTGAAAAAGTTAATTGTGCAGACGCAGTTACAATGAAAAATGTGTTTGCCGCTTATCCCGGAATAAAAGGTATTATCCATTTTGCCGCCGATAAAGCTGTCGGCGAGTCGGTTGAAAAACCTTTGAAATATTACCGGAATAATATTGATTCTTTGCTTACTTTGCTGGAACTGATGCCGGAAAACGGCGTAGAAGGCATTGTATTTTCCTCGTCCTGTACGGTTTACGGACAACCTGCTTCCGAATATTTGCCGGTCGGCGAACAAACGCCGATTCAGCCGGCCATGTCGCCTTACGGCAATACCAAACAGATTAATGAAGAAATTATTCGCGACGCGATTCATTCGGGCGCACCTTATAAAAGCATCATTCTGAGGTATTTCAATCCGATTGGAGCGCATCCGTCTTCCGAAATCGGGGAATTGCCCAACGGAACTCCGCAAAACTTAGTGCCATTCCTGACGCAGGCTGCTGCCGGTATCCGTAAAGAATTATCGGTTTTCGGCAACGATTATAATACGCCCGACGGCTCATGTATCCGGGATTATATTCATGTAGTTGATTTGGCAAAAGCCCATGTGACAGCCATGAATCGAATGTTGGAGAACCGTTCCGGACTTGCTTTGGAATATTTCAACCTCGGAACTGGAAAGGGATTTTCGGTCTTGGAGTTAATCCATTTGTTTGAAAAAGCGACGGGCGTGAAAGTCCCCTGTAAAATCGCCGGTCGCCGTGAAGGAGACATTGAGCAAATTTGGGCTGACCCGCGTCATGCGAATGAAGTGTTAGGCTGGAAAGCCGTTGAAACCATTGAAGATACGTTACGTTCCGCCTGGAATTGGCAGAAAAAAATGCAGGTTCTATAATCGCAGATTTATGGCATATACAGGTAAATCATTTAATAACAAGGTAAAAGAAATCGGATTTATACTCCTGCTTGTCTTGTTGTTCTGTTTGATTGTGTATGAACTCAAATATTTTTTGAGTTCCTTTTTAGGAGCATTCACATTATTCATGATATTGCGTAAACCCTATAAACACCTGTTAGCCAAAGGATGGAAGAATATTTGGGCGGTAACGGTATTGGTGGTATCCGTTTTTTTAATTATTGCTGTTGTTGGGGGAATAATCACCGGGGTTGTCTATCTCAAATTGAAAAGTTTCAATTCGGGAATCATCATGAATAATCTTCAATTACTTCACAATGAGATAAAAGAAAGATGGGATTATAACATTTTTTCGGAGGAAATCATTGTCAATGGCATCAACCGGATAGGAAGTTTCTTGCCTGCTTTGCTGTCTGCCACAGGAAATGTAGTTGCCAATGTCGTTATGATGATTTTTATCCTTATCTTTATGTTAAAAGACAGCGCTTCTTTTGAGGAAGGAATTGAGAATTTTCTTCCTGTTTCCAAAGACAGTATTGCCCTTTTAAAAAAGGAAACGAATCAGATGGTAATTAGCAATGCCATAGGTATTCCGATGATTATGCTCGGACAAGGCTCGGTTGCCGCATTCGCTTATTGGTTTACCGGCGCCGGCGACCCGATTATCTGGGGATTATTAACGGGCTTCTTCGGTTTGATTCCTGTTGTGGGAACGGCCGCTATATGGATGCCGCTGGCCGTCAATTTACTAATAGGGAATCATATCTGGCAAGGCGTTGCTTTGATTGTGTGGGGAACATGTGTCGTAGCCTCCATCGACAATGTATTTCGAATGTTTTTCCTGAATAAATACGCTAACGTACATCCTGTAACAGCGCTTTTCGGCGTTATTGCGGGAATAAACCTTTTCGGGTTTTGGGGCGTTATTTTTGGCCCTTTGGTAATATCGGGATTTCTCTTACTTGTTAAAATTTTCCACCACGAGTTTATTGAGAATTAAGAATTGCCAACCGTCCGCACCCGGTCGACGGATTTTTCACCGCTTCTCTGCCTCATTGCCTCAAAAGTAATCACCGCCGTTGATACCGAAACATTAAGCGAATCGATTTTTCCCCGCATGGGGATTTTTATCCCTGCATCGGCGTTTTTCAGCCAAAACGGGGAGAGGCCTTCGGCTTCCGTTCCCATGACGATAGCCGACGGACCTCTGAAGTCGGTTTCATGATAGCATTGAGAGGCCTGCAATTCGGCGGCAAAAGTCCGGATGTGCCTTTCTTTCAGGAAAGACAAGGCCCCTGCGTTGTCCGAAACGGCAACCGGCACGGTGAAGACACAACCAATGCTTGAACGGATTGTATTCGGATTGTAAACATCCGTCAACGGGTCGCACACGATAAGCGCGTCAACGCCTGCCGCGTCCGCCGTGCGAAGAATAGCGCCCAGGTTTCCCGGTTTTTCAACCGATTCGAGAAGAATGACAAAAGGATTTTCCGGCAAATGCAGGGATGACAAATCAAGTTTTTTCGCTCCTGCTATGGCTAAAATACCGCCGGAATTTTCACGGCAGGCTATTTTTCCGAAAACTGCCGCCGATACTTCGCAGAGAATTTTGGGATTAACAAACCGAAGCATTTCGGTATCCGTAAACAATTCGGGACAATAAAACACGGAATCAAAACCGTAGGAACCGGCTAAAGCCAGACTGATTTCGCGAACGCCTTCGACGATAAAAAGGCCGCGGGTTTTCCGCTCTTTCGATTTGGCGATTAATGTTTGTACATTTTTTATCCGGCTGTTTTGGGCGCTGACTATTCTTTCCATTACTTCTCCTCCCGTTTCCTGACGATTGCGACATACAGCTGCAAAATCGCGGAAATAAACAGGGCGGCAAACCATTCGTTTCGTCCCCGAAACATAAGGTAAGAAGACACGGGTAACAGAATCGCGGCAATCGCTTGCTGTATATTCAGCCTTTTCAGCCGTAAATTATCCCCCCGATAGGGACCGGTCAGGTAAGCAACGGCAATGCCGGCGCCCGAAACGGCATATATATAAGGAATATATTTATTTTCCGTGATATACAAAGCCGCCGAAATCACGAGGAGAACGGCGCAGGCATAAAAAAAGCAAGTTTTGAAACGAACAGCCATAACAGCATATTTTATCTTTGATTTCATTTTCGGCATATACAGGGGAGGATTATCCGACAATGACTTTTACGGCTTTACCTCCACACCTGACAATCACCACCCCGCGGGGGGCCGCAACCGTTTGATCGGCTTTGGTGATTTCCACGGATTTGATCAACCGCCCGTCAATCGTGTAAATATCAACCTTTTTACCTGTCTGGTTCAGCAGCCGCACACCGCCGCGGATGCCGAAAATTTCACCCCGTCCCACTACCTCAAGACCGGTAAAATTTCCATTCTCATCCTTTTTGCCGTACTGCAATATCAATACGGTTTCTTCCATCATACTGTCAACGAATACCAAACGGCCTTTGTCCGCAAGGTAACGATAGTTGTCGGAACCATAATTCCTGAAATTAGCGTTTGAAGTGATTACGAAAGTTTTTTTCTCCGTTTCCTTTACCGGATTTTTGGCGTCATCCGGGTCAATGTACCGGAAACCGAAAGTTTGGATAAACCGTTCATCCGCCTTTGTCGGCAAATATCTTTCATAATCGGGATATTTTCCTTCCCTGAAATAAGCCAGGGGATATTTTCGTCCGTCATACCACAGATATTTGTACCGGGGATTTGTTTCATACCGGGAATCGGTCAGGTACAGGTCTTTATCAGGGATTTTTATTTTGTAGTAAAAAACCTGATGTTTTACATAAGAACCGATCATTTCCTGTCCTTCGGCGATCAATTCGAGTTGACCGTTATTGATATCCGCCATAGTACCGTAATTGACCGGCGCGGCTTTGCTTTCGCCGATGAACCAGACGCCGCCGCCAAACAGCCGGGCGTCGGTCAATAAACCCTGAACGCCGGCCGGCGCAGCCCACTCGTTTTCGTCCGAATGTTTACCGGCCAGAACCCACGAAGTTACCGGGCGCTCCGGATCTGTCAGCGAATAATCCGCGGAATAAATGTTCCATTTCAGGCTGTTTTCCCCCGGATTGTTTTTCGTGAGAACTGTATTCAGGCGCTTGCCGGAAGCGTATTTTGAATCGCCGACAATCAGGTAAGGATAGTCGTTAGAGGTGTTATCGCTTAAAGTTTGAATATATACCGGTTGATATTCGATTTCATAGCCGGGGGTGTCGCCATACCTTGACGGCCTGGCGCGGCATCCCGCCGTATCCATCTGGTAGGGGAAACAGAATTGATATTGTTTGAACCGGTATTTATATTGCGGAGAGCCGTATTTTTCAGGATTAACGAGTATGTCCCTGTCCTCGACGGTTATCCGCGTCCAGCACACGAGAGTATCTCTTTGCGAGGTATTGTCCACATGGAGAAAATACTCTTCTTCATCTATCGTAAGAGAAAATGCAAAATAGGGAATCACATATTCCGTGTTGCCCAAAGATACTTCCGTAGTCTTGTATATCGTCAGGAAAGTCAGGGATTTATCGTTTCCGTCCATACAGGCCGGATATGACCCGCCGACAGGATCAGGCCTGACGCCGTAACTCTTATCGGTCAGGTTCCGGTCAACAAACGGCGATGCGAGAACAACCAGTGAATCGGGAAGCGCATAACGGGGGATGTTATAATAAGGAGATTCGTATGCTGTGGGAATGATTTCAAATGTATCTGTTTTAACAATTTCATGATATTCGTCATATCTGCTGAGGTCAAACGCCTGCACGTGCATCGCCGGATCGTCACCGTTCAGTTTCCTGAAATAATATGCCCCCTGCAATTGATCGGTTGGCCGCACCCCGTAAATCTCGGCCAGTACGGGGGAAATAGTATGCAGCAGGGGGTCTTCTTCATTTATGCTTGTTTCCCAGTGGGCAAGGAGAGTAGTTGCACCTGCCCGTTTCAGCCGGTTTTGCCCTTCGCCCCCTCCCGCATAATAAAATCCGCCGTTCACGTCATATACCAGGCAATGGCTTTCGCTGTCCACCTGCACAAATTCCGGTTTTTTCCATTTGAT
>JAITCT010000194.1 GCA_031282925.1 Dysgonamonadaceae bacterium
GTGCAATGTACCGCAGTAGCCGGTGATTGAACCGATTCGCGTTTCGCGCGAACCGCATAGTTTACTTTTTACATCTATGGCCATATTATATTGTTTTTGAGTTACGAGTTACGAGTTACAAGTAAACGAGTAAACGAGTTGACAAGTAAACGAGATGCCGTCCGAGCCTTTCGTAATTCGTAATTCATATTTTGTCGGCAACGACTCCTTATCATTCCTGCAACTAACAAAATACGTGTACAGGATATTGCCCTGTTCACGATTTGTTTTACTGTTTTAATACCTGATACTACCATAAAATAAATCTGAATAATTAGTTGTTTATACTTCACAATCAAAAACCTTTACCCCTGAATCCCCTTTCGGAGGACTTGTTATCATTTCCCGGACATGAGATTTTCTCCGGAATATTGCAAAGGTAAGGTGAATCTTACTCCCCGTAAATACCCTGTTTATGGTATATTTTCCCCTGTCCGGCAAAGGCGCTGCACAACCAATAAGGGAATGCCGGAGGCCGTTCATCGTAAAAGGACCGGTTGCGCCGGATGGAAAGGTAGCTATCCGGTGGATGGAAAACCGGCTTTCCGGTGGATGGATAGCCGGCTATCCGCACAACGGATAACCGGCGATGCAAAAGTCATTATCTGTCATACCTTTTCGCAACCCGGTCGCCTGCCACTTGGATAATCTGGACGATGACAATCAGCAGGACTACGGTGATAACCATCACGTCGGTCTGGTAGTGGTAGTAACCGAACCGGATAGCCAGGTCGCCGAGTTTTTCCCTGTACCACGAAGGACGATAATATTTGTGAAACCGGTATGCAGTATCTTCGACTTTTTTATTTTATTGCCACTAATGCACGAATAAAATTCGTACTTAATTCGTGCATTAGTGGCATAAATTTTTAAAATCCACAATCTGCTAATGCACTAATATTTGTATTCGTATTCATTCGTGCATTAGTGGCATTAAACTTTCTTTCTTATTCGTGCATTAGTGGCATAAAACCTTAAAATCCACAATCTGTCATTCCCTGTCCGCCGCATGATGTTCCCGCTCCGCATTCGTTCAGCCGCAGGGCTTTGCGCGGGATTTCGCCGGACACAAAAAGCGCTTCGGCAATTTCCCGTATATATCCCTCGACCGATTCGACCATGATACCTTTGCTTTGCAGCCGTTCATACGGAGCGCGTCCCAGACCGCCGACAAGTAAAGCGCTGCAATCGGGAATCAGTTCGGCGATAGCGTCCCAGCGGTTTACCGAACCGTCGGGAACAGGCATACGCCGCGTTTCCACCAAATCAACCTTGTCCTTGTCGAAACGGTATATCCACAACCTTGCCGCCATGCCGAGATGCAGGTTAACGGACACCCCGTCGCTGCTGGCAACCGCGATGCAGGGCTTTTTCAGGAAATCGCACCGGATTTTCCGTTCCTGACGATACTGTGCAAGCCGTCTGCCGGCGGCGCCCCCAAGCAACCCCACCGCGTCTGCGCGGCACCGCGCACAATGCGACATCTGCCGGATATGAAGCGAAGCCTGCGCCCGAATCGGCCGCATCACTTCCGGCGACGGCTCTTCCAGCGATTCGTAAAGCGTTCCGGCAACGGGTATCAACGGGATACAGTTCTGGATGTCGGCGCCGAGCTTTGCGACGTAACGCGATATTTCGGGAACGTGATGTTCGTTCACACGCGGAATAACGACGGTGTTTATCTTCACGAGGATTCCGTGTTCTTTCAGCAGCCGGATGGCTCTTGCCTGGTTTTCGAGCAGAAATTCAGCGCCTTCACGTCCGTGATATGTTTCTTTCCCGCAGGCAATCCATTCGTAAATATTTGCTCCCACGCCTGTATCCACAGCATTGACGGTAACGGTAACATGCGAAACGCCAATCGCCGCCAGGCGCGGGACGTATTCCGGCAAAGCCAGGCCGTTGGACGATACGCACAGAAGTTTATCGGGGAAAGCGGCGCGTACCCGTTCCATCGTTTCGAGCGTTTCCCCGGGGTTGGCAAACGGCTCACCCGGCCCGGCAATCCCTACGACCGACAAATTATCGACACGCTTGAGAATACCCGACAGATATTCAACCGCCTGCACGGGTTTCATCACGGAAGTGGTTACGCCCGGCCGGCTTTCGTTGGCGCAATCGAATTTGCGGTTACAAAAGTTACACTGCACATTGCATTTCGGCGCCACCGCCAGGTGTATTCGTCCCGAAGTGTGCCGCACTTCCGCATTAAAGCAAGGATGATTATCAACGTCCATTTTTATGTGAATTACGAATTACAAATTACGAATTACGAATAAGCGGGTTACTTGTAACTCGTAATTCGTAACTCGTAATTCGTAATTGAATCAAATGCTTTCCCGTCCGCCCCTCACTTCGCCCGCTTCAACGGCAAGCAACTGGTCGGCCCATAAAGCCGACCATTCGCGGAGTTCGTCAATATTGAGCGGGGTCGGGACTTTCGATTCGGTATGCTCGTGAATTTTGAGCGCCAGGCTGCGGTATATTTCCGCCTGTTTCGACTGGGGCTGCGCTTCGATAGTAGTTCGTCCCGACAGCTCCGACTGCGTGACGGTTATTGAACGCGGAACGTATTCCACAACTTGCGTGCCTGTCCTTTGTGCAAAATCGTCGATAATCGACCGTTGGTATTCGCTGTTGATAGAGTTGGCAATGATGCCGCCGAACAGAGCGCCTCCGGTGTTGGAATACTTCTTGATGCCTTTCATCAGATTGTTTGCCGCATAGATAGCCATGAAATCCGAAGACGAAACGGTAAAGACATGTTCGGCAATGCCCTCGCGAATCGGCACGGCAAACCCGCCGCATACCACGTCGCCCAGAACGTCGAAGATGACGTAATCCAACTCCAGCTCCCTGAAAATGTTTTGCTGTTTCAACAGTTC
Organism: Dysgonamonadaceae bacterium; assembly: GCA_031282925.1. Taxonomy (GTDB): domain Bacteria; phylum Bacteroidota; class Bacteroidia; order Bacteroidales; family Azobacteroidaceae; genus Azobacteroides. Next base: position 2,925 of record JAITCT010000194.1, read on the forward strand.
GACCGCAGTGATAATCCCGCGTCCGGCACAACCTACCCCCGGCGCCGGGCCTCCCGCTTCGACGCAATATACACCCTTAAATCCCCGGAAAATCGCTTCGTGGGCGTCAACTTTCGATTTTTCGCGCAACAAATCCAGCACGGTCGGGATATATTTCCCGTCGCGTAAAGTGTTGGTCGAATCGCTTTTCGGGTCGCAGCCGAATTGCAGCACCTTATAGCCCGCTTCAACCAAAGCGGCGCTGATGTTTGAGGTCGTTGTTGATTTGCCGATGCCTCCCTTGCCGTATATGGCAATCTGCTTTATCTTTTTATCGGACATGTAGATATAATTGAAATTTTATAAACTGCAAAGGTACAGGCTTCCGCGCTATCACAAAATACCATATTTAGGGTAATTTTCGGTAAATATCTAATGTCGTCAGGCTCTGTTCAAAATATATACCGATTTATACTTCGCGCGGCACAGTTTTGTGCATTGTTCTCAGACCGTCCAACGTCATTGCGAACTGCGAAGCAGTGAAGCAATCCAGGAAAAACACGACTTGCACCCGGATTGCTTCAGGCTTCGCCTTCGCAATGACGATGCACAAAACCATACCATGCACAGTATAACACTTCGCGCAGCACAGTTTTGTGCATTGTTTTCAGACCGTGCACAGTATAACAATGCCCGTATTAAAGTTGAATCCGATGCGGTCGCCACAGACAAAAGCGAATCCTCCGCTTCGCACTGTCACGAAGCGGAGGATTCGCTTTTGATTATATCCTGTCCAAAACCTTAGTAATCAACTCATCAAATGACCCTTTATAATTGGTATTCATTCCGCCGGAATATCTTCCTGCAATCACCAAACAAGCCGTCATTGCATGGTGTCCCATCAAAGAAGCCAATCCCGCCAAAGCAGCGCTTTCCATTTCGTAATTGCAAATTTTTAAGCCTTTATACTCAAATGATTCTATCAGTTTATTCCGTTCGGGATGACTCAAACCCAAACGGACATACCGTCCCTGCGGCCCATAAAAACCGGATGCGGACATCGTTATCCCTTTCACCATATCATGTCCGATTTGTTCGACCAAAGTCTTGTCGGCATATACAAAATAAGGCGTAGCCAATAAACTGTCCCATTGAACATGTTTTGAGAATTTCTCCGACAATTCGGAATCGGAAATCTCCGCGCCCTTTTCGTAGAAGAAAATCAAACCGTCCATGCCCATCGAAATCCCGGAAACAACATACGACCCTATCGGAGCAAAAGCCTGTAAACCGCCGCAGGTGCCAATCCGAACCAGCGTCAATGGCCGGAAATCCGGTTTAACTTCCCGCGTTTTCAGGTCAATATTGGCTAAGGCGTCCAATTCGGTCATGACAATATCTATATTGTCGCAACCGATTCCATGTGACAAAGCCGTGATTCTTTTACCTTTATACGTTCCGGTAATGGTTCGGAATTCACGGCTTTGCAAGTCAAATTCAATGGAATCAAAAGCAGCGGCCACGACGGGTACCCGTTCCGGATCGCCCATCATGACCACTTTATCTGCTAATTGTTCCGGTTTCAGATGCAAATGGAAAATAGAGCCATCCGCATTGACCGGAAGCTGGTCTGGAGAAATTATACGCATACTTATTTAATTACGAATTAGGGATGTGAAATAAATAACATGTAAAAATTATCCCCTAACCCCCTAA
>JAITCT010000213.1 GCA_031282925.1 Dysgonamonadaceae bacterium
TTTTTAACGGTTTTGGGAACTGTTGGAGTACATGCACAGAAATTTGCATTGATTGATATGGAATATATTTTGAAAAATATTCCGGCTTATGAAATGGCAAACGAACAATTGAACACCACTTCGAAAAAATGGCAAACGGAAGTGGAGGCTGTGCAGCAAGAGGCGCAAAACCTCTACAAAAAATATCAGGCCGATTTGGTTTTTCTTTCTGCCGAGATGAAAACGAAAAAAGAAGCGGAAATTGTTGCCAAAGAACAGGAAGCGCAGGAATTGAAACGCAAATATTTCGGTTCGGAAGGCGAATTATATAAAAAACGGGAAAGTCTGGTTCGCCCGATTCAGGATGAAATATACAACGCCGTTAAAGAAATTTCGGAAGCCAAAGGTTATATGGTTATCCTTGACAGGGCTTCGGATATGAGTATTATTTACGCATCCCCAAAAATAGACGTCAGCAATGAAGTATTGGCAAAACTGGGTTATTCAAAATAATTGCTTATCTTTGCGCCCGAAAAATTAATAAACAATCATTTAATAAATTAATGAACATGTTGAAAAAAATCGTATTATTTGCATTTCTGTTGATTCCGGTCATGGGGTTTGCACAGGAAAAGATTGCTTATTTCAGGTCGAGCGATGTAATTCCGTCTTTGCCCGAATATACGCACATGCTGGATTCGCTGAAAAAATCGGAAACCGCTCTGCAAGCCGAACTGGAAACGATGGCTGACGAATACTCGAAAAAAGTAACCGCTTTCTCCGAACAGCAGGCTACGTTGACAGAAAGCATCAAAGCGCTCCGATTGAAAGAAATAGAAAGAATCAGGGAATCGACGGAAACTTTCCAAAGGCAAGCCGCACAAATTCAGGATGATTTGCAAAAATCCCTGTTCGCTCCGATTGAAGCAAAAATAAGGAAAGCATTGCAGGAAGTCGGCGCCGAAAATCAATTTACATATATTGTAAATGCAGACTTAATGCTCTATATTTCACCGCAAAGTCAGGATGCTACACCCCTGGTGAAAACCAAATTAGGAATTAAGTAATTGTGAACAGTGAGGGAGGCTTGTTGCGCCCGTGTTCACCTCTCCATGTTACCCATAGGCATTTTCGACTCAGGCTACGGCGGCCTCACCATTTTGGAACAAATCCGCGAACGTCTGCCCGAATACGATTATCTGTATTTGGGTGACAATGCGCGAGCGCCCTATGGAACACGTTCATTTGAAGTAGTTTATGAATTTACCCTACAGGCTGTTCAATGGCTGTTCAGGCAAGGATGCCGGCTGGTTATCCTTGCCTGTAATACCGCTTCGGCAAAAGCGCTCCGGACTGTTCAGCAAAAAGACCTGCCTGTGATTGACCCGCAGCGAAGGGTTTTAGGCGTAATTCGCCCCACGGTCGAAAATATTGACAAAATCACCGGCACTTGCCATATCGGCATTCTCGGAACGCCCGGCACCATTATCTCCCGCTCATATCCACTTGAAATAAAAAAACTGTTTCCCGAAATGACTGTTGAGTCCGAGGCTTGTCCCCTCTGGGTGCCTTTAGTCGAAAATAACGAACACGACAAGCCCGGCGCCGATTATTTTGTCAAACAGCATATTGAAAACATTCTCCGAAAAGACGCTTTGATTGACACACTCATATTGGCATGTACCCATTATCCCTTACTGGGAAAAAAAATCCGCGAACATCTGCCCGTGGGAATCCGTCTGGTATCGCAGGGAAAACTAGTTGCCGAAAGCCTGCAGGATTACCTTTTCCGGCATCCGGAAATGGACTCCCGATGTTCGAAAAACGCTACATGCCGTTTTTATACAACCGAATCGGAAGAAAAATTCTCTTCGATGGCTTCCCTGTTCCTGAAAGGAAAAATCGAAGCCGAACGGGTTGGCGCATTGTCTTAGCAATCAAAAAACTCAGGCAAAAAATTTTGCAGTATCAAAATTTTAATTACCTTTGCAGCACCAAATGAAATCAATAAACAAGACACAAGTTTCTTTGCTGGAAACGGCAATCAGGGAAAGTCTGAAGAATTACGAGTCAAAAAACGGAGCTAATTCTTTGGAGAGTTTGCATTTGTATTATGACAATGAAGAAAATATCCTTTTCTGTTATGATGATTTGGAAAATGTGCTGAACGAGGTACAGTTGCCTTCCGATGAAACACTGAGTTACAGTGCGCTCCGGTTTGCATTGCAAGAACTGAACCGTGCGGGATTCTTTAACAAAGACTGTATCGCTAAACCGTTTACCGTTAATTTAACAGATAAAGAGTTTGCCGCCAACGACGAATTATTTTTCCTGGATGACGACGCCATGAAGTTAGAAAGAAATATTTGGCCTGAAATGGAAAAAGATTTGGATGATTTCCTGAAAAATTTATTAAACTAAAAATGCCACTGTAGTTCAGTCGGTAGAGCAGCGCATTCGTAACGCGCAGGTCACGAGTTCGAGTCTCGTCAGTGGCTCCAGTCAATTACGAATTACGGGGTGGTGTTTTGCCTCGCCTAACGGAGGGGGAATATTTGATTTTTATTCTCAGGTATATTGGGTTATTCCTTGTCGTATGACATTACTTCCGTATAGAATCTCTCCGGATGGGGTCATTTGTTTATTCCGGCAATTATTTGCCGAAACAAGTAAAAAGATACTACGCGAATATCGAAGACTTCATGAGTATTGCTACTCCCATTAAAGGAGCAACCCAAACAAATAAGCAACGCTACGGATAATTTGTATTCATACACCGTTGCCAGTAAAGTCATTACGAATTACTCGTCTCCCCCGTAATTCGTAAGTGATTCTGCGTTCCTGCAAACCCTCAATGTATTTATTCAAATACTTGATTTCTTTCTTATATTTCGCAGGTGAAGCATTTTGAAAAAACATTTCGGCTTTTTTCGCCCATATTTCGGCTGTTCCGAAATCATCGGTCATCTCGTAAGCCAAGCAATATTGGTTGCTAATCTGGCTTTGCCGGCGTCTGTTTTTGCCGTTTCAAATGCATTTATCCAAGCTGTTTTGGCTTCAACCCAGCTCCTGTTGTTTATGTAATCTGCCGTTTTTTCCATATCTCGCAAATTTTTTACAAAATATATCCGCTCGGCGATTTCCCAACTCGGCGCAAAAAGATAGCAGAGTGTTTCACTTAACCGGAAAGTTGAATGGCGTATCATTTCCGAACCAAATATTCGCAGGTTTTGCGTGAAGGGTCATACTTGCTGTAATGCGCTATTACACTGCCTGTTATGATAATTGATTAATCACCGGTTCATCCCTGCCATATACGTAAGCGCTGAAAGTCAATAAAGTTTTCATGCTGCCGCTTTCTACACTATTGGAGACAACCGAATTAAACAGCAGTCGATCAATGGAAATCAGCAAATCAAAATGTTCGCCTGCTAAAAAATCTTCCCGAACTTCTTTTTTAAGCGGGACAACGGATAGCTATTCATTATCATCTTCCCGCAGCAGTTTTTTGTAAAACGAAATGTTGGAAAAAAACTCCGAAGATTTCAACTCATTGAAAGTTTCAGTAATCAATTGCCAGGAAGCATTTTTCAGCGTTTTGACATATATGCTGTCGTCCTCCGGATATTTCCCCGAAGGAGGATCCAATCCATAGCCGGCAGGTTGCGGCAAAGCATTGTTAACGATAATGACGTTTTGAACTTTAACGGGTAAGGTAAGCGCAGCCGGCTTTTCCACTTCTACCGGCAGGATCATTATGGATGCACAAGACAGCAACGCCCCCAAGAGGCAGACCGATAATCCCGTATAAATCCATCGTTTCACTCTCAACGCTCAATTTCAATTCTCAATTCATTTACCCTTTCCAGCAAAGTTTTAATTTTGCTTTCGGCGTCGGCCTGTTTTTTCCTTTCCATTTCAATGACTTTTGCCGGCGCTTTGGAAACAAAATTTTCATTG
>JAITCT010000322.1 GCA_031282925.1 Dysgonamonadaceae bacterium
AATGCCGGTTGAGAAAAAATCTCTTTGTGAATCATGTCTTTCGCACTTGCGCTGCACTGCATAATTTCAGGATTGCCCATAAACCGTTCAACTATAAATTTAAACTAACACAATGTCTAATATGTATGGATATGAATACCCCGTCAATAAACCCGTGCAAAAGTAAGTATAAAATTCGTAACCGGCAAGCGTATAACGCAAGTTTGAGCAACCGAGGAAGTTTTACGCCGTTTATACCGGATGAACTGCTGAAGGACCCGGTCATCCCCTGTGTCTGGGAAGAAAGCCGCCGGCGAGCCAGTGTATCCTCATGGCATTCTTCAGTGCTGCTTTTCAGTCAGGCTTAACTGCCGCCTTCCCTACCGTTAGAGTGCAGGGTTTTTAAAGAGTCTGTTTCGGCTCACAGGAAAGGAAAGTTTTCCTGTTCCGGATTATATGACGCTGTGCCGCCATCAAAAAACCCTTCCGGTGGAGATAAGCCAGCGTCTATGCGCGGGGAGAATTCGGTGGCTGGCACAGACTCCGCCGGACTGAAGGTTTACGGGGAAAGAGAGTGGAAAGTACGCAGGCATGGCCAGAGCAGGTCGCACATAGCGTAAATTGCACGTATGTATGGATTTGGCCACGCAGAAGATTCTCACGGTTGCGCTCACGGGCAATGATGAGGATGATGCCGCAGTGGGTAGCCAGATGTTGCAGGGCCACACTCACCGGATTAAAAGTTTTAAGGGCGACGGAGTGTATGGTAAGTTTGGCTTCATAGAATGGCGTACAACAAATTATTCCGCTCACCCATGAACGCCGTGATTCAGCAATCCTCAAAGGAGGAAACCATGCTTGCTTACCTGTCTCAGCGCAATGAGGCGGTGTCGAAATAAAACTTTAGCTATTAGTTAGCAACGCTAATCTTTTTGGAAAAATTACCTGTTTTATTGGTTTTACAAACGAATATTTTTTGCGTTGTGCTATGAAAACAATAAATTTTGCGTTTTAATTTTTAAATGCGAATTACACAAATTGTCACCGTAAAGGCCACACCTCCGTGTATCGAAAGATGCCACGCCTTTGTGCCGTTAGGTACAACATATTTGGTAAAAAATACAAGTTGTCATTGTTTCCGCCTTCCCGTACAGGCGTTTTAGCACCTAAAAAAGAATGAACCGAAAATCACAGTGAAAATAAATCGCTTGAAGCCAGTAATTCCACTTTATTTTCGGATAAAATTTCAACGGTTTTCTGCAAATTGTCCGGACGGATAATACCTACCGCAATTTTCCCCGACGAAAAAGCGTACATGTATTCTATGAAAATCCCGGCATTGGTAATAATATCCATTACCTTGGCCAAAGCGCCCGGATTGTCGGGCATTTGAATACAGACGACGTCCGTAATAGTCGTCGCATAACGGTGTTCTTTCAAAACATTGCGTGCGGCTTCAGGGTCAGAAACAATCAGTCGCAAAATCCCGAAATCGGAATTTTCGGAAATGGTAAAAGCGGTCATATTGATGCCTGCTTCTCCCAAAAGGCCGGTTACTTCGGTAAAACGGCCTTTTTTATTTTCTAAGAAAATAGATAGCTGTTTGATTATCATACTGTTTTTTATTTTAATATTCTTTTGTCAATAACTCGTTTGGCTTTCCCCTGACTGCGTTCTATGCTGCGCGGTTCCACCGGTTTCACGTCGGGGGAAATTCCCAGTACACTTTGCAAACGGTGACTGATATGCTTTTTCAACGCCAGCATTTTAGTCATTTCATCCGAGAAAAACTCGTCTTTCACTTCGACCTGAACTTCAAAAGTATCAAGATTATTAACCCGGTCGACAATAAGCAAATAATGCGGTTCCAGTTCCGGTATTTCGCAAATCACAGATTCCACTTGCGACGGGAAAACATTTACGCCCCGGATAATTAGCATATCGTCGCAACGTCCCAAAATCCGCGACATCCTGACGGAAGTCCGGCCACACCGGCAAGTTTCGTAATTCAGGCTTGTCAAATCGCGGGTACGGAAACGCAACAGAGGCATTCCGTCTTTGGTAATGGTTGAGAAAACCAATTCGCCGGTTGCGCCCGGAGGCAAAGATTCGCCGGTTGCCGGATCCACAATTTCCGGATAGAAATGGTCTTCGCACAAATGCGTACCGTCCTGGTATTCGCACTCATGACCGACGCCCGGACCGATAATCTCGGTCAATCCGTACAAATCATAGGCTTTGATTCCCAATTTTTCCTGCAATTCTTTTCGCATCCCTTCCGTCCAGGGTTCAGCGCCGAAAGCGCCCGTTTTTAATTTAAATTCCCCGCGGGGGATTCCCGAATCCAACAGCGCATCGGCCAGATACAAAGCATACGAAGGCGTACAGGCCAAACCTGCCGCTCCGAAATCGTGCATCAGCATGATTTGTTTTTCCGTATTTCCGCTTGACATCGGAAGCACAGCCCCGCCGATGGCCTCAACAGCCGCATGAGCGCCCAGGCCGCCTGTGAATAAACCATATCCGTAGGAAACTTGCACCACATCGTTTTTCCCTAAACCGTAAGCCG
>JAITCT010000323.1 GCA_031282925.1 Dysgonamonadaceae bacterium
CCCGTCATGCAGAAGAATTTTATCTCCTTTTACTGACTCTTCGGAGACTGCTTCCTGAAGTTCCTCTTCCCTCTCTGCCGGCCAACGACAGCGAACGGTGCAGTATCTCCCGCAAGCCATGTATCAGTTCGCAACACTGCTTCTGTTCGATACCGAACATGTCTGCCTGAGCTTCCCGAAGCGGACTCAACTTTAAATACGGGAGTATGAACGCCAGCCGTTCTTCCATACAGGGCAACGGACTGAGGTTATTGTGCTTGCCGGAAATAATGTTGCATCTCTGAGATGCTGGTTTCATGTTCATCAACGTACATGCCTGAAAAAAACAGCGCCTCAAAAAAAGAATTAACCAAAATATGAACGTTTTCGCCTTAACGCACCACGCGCAGCGGTATTCGACAAAATCCGACCGTTAAGTAAATGAGCTGCAGGCTACGGCTTTCCCATGCACCACGGCAGCACATGCATCGGTCAATCCCTGTTTTACATGCAAATAATCCGCTTGCAGGAGGCGGGCAACAAATGCACCTCATCATTTAAACCTTTTGTTTGAAAAACCCTCTTAGCATTTTTAAGTATTAAATTTTGTGAAGGTTGACGATGTGATTGCGTCAACCTTTCGTTCTTATATTGCGAACAGGACGGTTTTGTGCACAGCAGGTTACGGGTAAACGGGATTGTAATTTCTACAAACAGTATATGGAAAAAAAACGGCAAAACAGAAAGAAATTTACCGTTTTCCTTTGAAAGGTCACGACAAATATCTACTTTTGTGGAAATTTAAATCGGATGACCGACGAACAAACAAAAATGGTAGCTAATTTTGAAGCCAGGGTTCGCCAGCTGATGTTCCTTTGTGACAGCCTGAAACGGGAAAATGCGGACTTAAAATTGTTATTCGCCGAACAAAAAGCTTTAAATGAATCATTGACGGAAGAAAATGAACAGTTGAAAAACAAATATGGCAACTTGAAAATGGCGAAAATCATAGCGGTTGGGCAAAACGATTTCAGCAAAGCCAAAAAAAGATTGTCGAATTTAGTGCGAGAGGTAGATAAATGCATTGCTTTATTAAATGAATGATTTTCAAATGCCGACTGATTTTTTCAAAATACAATTGCATGTTGCGGAAAAACACTATCCATTAACTTGTAAAAGGATAGAAGAAGGTATATACCGCAAAGCGGCAAAAAACATTAATGAAAAAATCATTAAGTATAGTTCCGCATTTCCGGCGGCTAAACTCGGAGTGGAAGATTTGTTGGCAATGGCAGCCCTTCACATTTCGGTTGAAAATGTCAGAATCAAACAACAACAAGACGTTTCTCCCGTTTTTGATAAAATTGAAGCTTTGGATAAAGAATTGGAAAAATATCTCAAAGCAATATAAATTTTAATTAATAATCTATGATAGAAATAATAATTACAGGTATCGTATGCCTGGCCGTTGGAGGAGTTGTCGTGCGGCTGGTATCCGATAAGGTGTTGAACTCGGCGAGCAAACGGATTCTCGAAGATGCGTATAAAACAGCCGAAACAATAAAGAAAGATAAATTACTGGAAGTCAAGGAAAAATTTATCTCCTTAAAAGCCGAGCTGGAAAAACAGGTCAATGCTCGAAACTCTCGGATACAGTCGCAGGAAGCCAAGTTGAAACAGCGCGAAATGGCTTTAAATCAACGGCAGGATGAACTTTACAAGCGAAAAGCCGAAATTGATGCGATTCGCGAAAACATGGAAAGCCAGTGGGAAATCATCGAAAAGAAAAAACAGGAACTGGACAAGCTCCATAAAGCGGAAATTGAACGCCTGGAAGCGATTGCCGGCACATCGGCCAAAGACGCCAAGGAACAGTTGATGCAATCGCTGAAAGAAGAAGCGCAAACTTCCGCCGCCGCCTACGTCAACGAGGTGATGGAAGAAGCCAAAATGACTGCCAACAAAGAAGCCAAGCGAATCATCATCCGGACTATCCAACGGGTTGCTACGGAAACGGCCATCGAAAATGCAATTACCGTTTTCCACATTGATTCGGACGAAATCAAAGGCCGGATTATCGGTCGCGAAGGGCGCAATATCCGCGCTCTGGAAGCCGCTACCGGCATCGAAATCATCGTTGACGATACGCCCGAAGCCATTGTCCTTTCGGGATTCGATCCGGTAAGGCGTGAAATTGCCCGCTTGGCTTTGCACCAACTGGTGCAGGACGGACGCATCCATCCCGCGCGTATTGAGGAAATTGTGAATAAAGTCCGCAAACAGGTGGAAGACGAAATCATCGAAACCGGCAAACGGACAACTATTGACTTGGGTATCCATGGTTTACACCCGGAATTGATCCGGATGATCGGGCGGATGAAATACCGCTCTTCTTACGGGCAAAATCTTTTGCAACATTCCCGCGAAACGGCCAACCTTTGCGCAATTATGGCCGCCGAATTAGGCCTCAACCCGAAGAAAGCCAAAAGAGCAGGATTATTGCACGACATCGGGAAAGTGCCTGACGACGAGCCGGAATTACCTCATGCCATACTCGGTATGAAACTGGCCGAAAAATACAAGGAAAAACCCGATATTGCCAATGCTATCGGCGCTCATCACGACGAAACGGAAATGACAAGTTTGCTGGCGCCGGTTGTTCAGGTGTGCGACGCCATTTCGGGCGCTCGCCCGGGCGCACGGCGCGAAATCGTCGAAGCCTACATCAAGCGTTTGAATGATTTGGAAAAGCTGGCTTTATCCTATCCGGGCGTAATGAAAACGTATGCCGTACAGGCAGGGCGCGAATTGCGCGTTATTGTCGGAGCTGACCGGATATCGGATATCGAAACGGAAAATCTCTCGAACGAACTTGCCAAGAAAATTCAGGATGAGATGACTTATCCCGGTCAGGTGAAAATTACGGTAATCCGGGAAACAAGAGCGGTTGCATTCGCAAAATAATGAGCGTTGCCATTATAAAATACAATGCCGGCAATATTTATTCGGTCGATTATGCGCTGAAACGTTTGGGTATTGAGCCGGTCATCACCGCCGACAGGGAAATTTTGCGGAAAGCCGACAAAATTATCTTTCCGGGACAGGGAGAAGCCGGTACGACAATGCGGTATTTGAAGGAAAATCGTTTGGATGAGTTGATTAAAGATTTGAAACAGCCGGTGTTGGGCATTTGTATCGGAATGCAGTTGTTATGTAGTTTTTCGGAAGAAGGAAATACCGGTTGTCTGGGCGTTTTCGACGTGCCTGTCCTCAGATTCCTGCCCGAAAAACAGGAAGATAAAATTCCCCATATCGGTTGGAATAACTTGACAAATCTGAAAAGTGATTTATACAAAGGACTTTCCGAAGGCGGTTTTGTGTATTTCGTACACAGTTATTATGTTCCGGCGAATGAATACACGATTGCCGTAACGGATTATATTCAACCGTTCAGCGCCTCCATGCACAAAGATAATTTCTACGCAACCCAGTTTCATCCCGAAAAAAGCGGTGCGATAGGCGAAAAGATATTGCGCAATTTTTTACAACTTCAATAACTGCTGTTATGTTTACTGTGATTGGTCGCATCGTCATTGCAAGGACTTGCCCGAAGCAATCAGGGCAGAAACGAATGGATTGTTTCGTTGCTTCGCAGTTTGCAATGACGGCTATATAAAATTACTTGACACTGCAATATTATGAATAACAAAGAATTTTTTGGAATGTCCGAAAACTCATACATCTCATTGATGCATATTTCCCAATTGGGTGGATACATTTTACCTGGCTTGGGATTTTTCGCGCCTTTGATTTTGTGGATGCCTAACAAAGATAAAAGCGCGAGAATCAATGCTAACGGCAAGGAAATTATCAATTTTATCGTGTCAATGATAATCTATGTGATAATAGCGGGCGTATTGTGCATAATTCTTGTCGGATTCCTTTTGCTTGGGCTTATTGCCATCTTGCAGATCGCCTGCGCCATTATCGCTATGATAAAAGCCAATAACGGAGACGATTACATTTATCCAATGACTATCCGATTTATAAAATGATAGAAATTATTCCTGCTATTGACATTATTGAAGGGAAGGCAGTAAGGCTTTCCCAGGGAAATTACGAACAGAAGAAGGTCTATAGCGAAGACCCGCTCGAAGTAGCTAAAATGTTTGAAGGCCATGGCATTAACCGTCTGCATATAGTGGATTTGGACGGAGCGAAAGCCAACCGGATTATTAATTACCGGGTTTTGGAAAGAATTGCTTCCCGGACTTCTTTGATTATTGATTTCGGAGGCGGCCTGAAATCGGATTCCGATTTGGATATTGCTTTCGGCAGCGGGGCGGAGATGGTTACCGGTGGAAGTATTGCAGTGAAAAATCCGGAAATCTTTCAACGCTGGATTGACAAGTTTGGGGCGGAACACATTATTTTGGGCGCTGACTGCAAAGATAAAAAAATAGCCGTCGCAGGATGGACGGAAACAACAGACGAAGAAGTGATTCCTTTTATCGAAAAATGGCGCAGGCAGGGTATTCTGAAAGTAATTTGTACGGACATCAGCCGCGACGGAATGTTGACAGGTACTAACGTTGACCTTTACAAAAAAATCAAAGAAGTTGATCCCGGTAATTATTTGATTGCAAGCGGCGGAATCGGTTGTATCGAAGATATTGAACGTCTGGAAGAAGCGCACATTCCGGGAGTTATCGTAGGGAAAGCCATTTACGAAGAGAAAATCCGCTTGAAAGATTTGGCGGGATTTATGGAGAATTGAAAATTGAAAATTAGGAGAATTATTCAGTCGCAGTGTGGTTGTAAAGCCTGTCATTCCCGCGCAGGCGGGAATGACGCGCGACAATCTGAAATGCACCAATTCAAACTGTCGTATTTGGCACTTTAAAAAATTGTTGTATTTTTACGGAGTTCAATAAATTTGCAAAATAATGGAAAATACAGCATCCGGCACTATTTCAAAAGGAAAAGACGAACGCAGAAAACCGGTTTTTCAGCGCTGCCTGTTTTGGGATATTGATTTCGATAAACTTGACTACGACAAATGCGCCAATTTCATTATTGAGCGTGTGTTTGAGCGTGGCGATGTGGAAGATATCCGGCAGTGCAGGCGGTATTATGGCGACAAAAAAATTTCCGATGCACTAACCAATGCCAAATGGCTATTAAAAGAAACCGTATATTTCGCTATGGCTATCTTAAAAAATGAATTAACAGATTATAGATGTTACAGATTGGCACAATCGAATCCTCAACATTGGTCATACTGAAAAAACTGATGACCGTACCCGAATTGAAAGATTTTTCGCTGGTCGGAGGAACAGCTTTGGCTCTTCGTTTCGGACACCGGAAGTCCATTGATTTGGATTTATTTGCATCATCCGAATTTGATACGGATACAATTATTACTGCTCTTGAGAAAAATTTTCCATCCGCTTACAAGCACATCTCAACTAATTCTATCGGCATTTTCGGTTATATTGAAGGCGTCAAGATTGATTTGATAAAGTATCATTTTTATCCGCTGATTGCGCCGATTGTAGAGGAAGAAGGCATTCGTTTTTTTAGCAATGAAGACCTTATGGCGATGAAAGTTAATGCTATACTAAGACGGGCTGTGAAAAAAGATTTTTGGGACATTGCCGAGTTGCTGGAACATTACACGGTTGAAGAAATGATAAACAACTACACTAAAAAATTTTCAAATCAAATGTTATTGATTTCCATTCCTCGTGCGCTGACTTATTTTGATGATGCGGAAAATAGCGATGATCCGGTCAGTTTGAAAGGGCAAGATTGGATAGGTATAAAAACAAGAATCCGGGATAAAATCAATGAATTTTTACAATAACTGTTACTATGCTGGCAAAACGAATCATCCCCTGTTTGGACGTAAAAGACGGAATGACCGTCAAAGGCATTAATTTCGTCAATTTCCGCGACGCCGGCGACCCGGTTGAACTTGGTAAACAGTACAGCGAACAGGGCGCCGACGAGCTGGTTTTCCTTGACATTACCGCTTCGCACGAGGGACGGAAAACATTTACCGAAATGGTTACTAAAGTGGCGGCAAATTTGAGTATCCCGTTTACGGTGGGAGGCGGAATCAACGAACTTTCCGATGTTGAAAGGCTTTTGAATGCCGGGGCGGACAAAATTTCAATCAATTCGGCAGCTATCCGCCGTCCGGATTTAATTAACGAGATAGCCGACAATTTCGGCTCGCAGGTCTGTGTTGTTGCGATAGATGCGGATTTTGTCGGTAATGAATGGATTTGTTACTTGAACGGCGGCCGCATTCCCACCGATAAAAAATTATTCTCCTGGGCTAAAGAAGCCGAAAACCGGGGCGCAGGGGAAATTCTCTTCACCAGCATGAAACATGACGGTGTAAAAACCGGTTATGCCAATGAAGCCTTGCATACTTTGTCCGTTTCTCTGGGTATTCCG
>JAITCT010000006.1 GCA_031282925.1 Dysgonamonadaceae bacterium
TTTGTTCCCGAATTTTTTTCGGTATACATATCCAAGGGAATGGTTTGCGAATACCGAAGGTTTTCTTCGGTATATGTTTTGTAAACGCCTTTTGAAAGGGCTTCTTCATCGCCGCCGCCTGTCCAGACTTGCTGGCCTTTTTTGGCAATGATGGTGGCCGTGCCCGTATCCTGGCAGAAAGGTAAAACACCTTTGGCGGAAACTTCGGCATTCCGCAACATGGTCAGAGCTACGTATTTGTCATTTTCGCCGGCCTCCGGATCAGACAGGATTTTCGCTACCTGTTTCTGATGTTCGGGACGCAGGTAAAAAGAGCAGTCATGAAAACAGGCATTCGCCAATTTTGTTAATGCTTCCGGTTCGATTTTGAGGATTTCTTTTCCTTCAAAAGAAGAAACCGAAATGCCTTCACCGGTTAATTTGTAATATTCCGTATTGTCTTTTCCTAATGGAAAAGGTTCTTGATACTTGAAAGGAGGTGTTGACATATTATTAAAATTTATTGATTAATCCATTTGCTGTTTATTCCCATTTTCGTTTCATAATGCAGGCTACTTTTCCATAATAATTCCCTTCTATCAGATAAGGATTATTATGAGATATATCGTTGGATGCACCTAACTTACTCGTCCATTTTCCATTTCGTTTTTCCCTTGCGGCATGGGTGCATTTTTGCTCTTCATCTACATATAAGGCAATTTTTTCATAATCATCTTCATGTTGCCAATTTTCACAGGTTTCATACCCTTTCAGTCTGAAAGCATTCATATACGCATCAATGTACGGGCTGTTTTCTACTCCTTCCGGCCACCAGTAAACAATACCATCTAATTCATAATTTGCCCCATATTGCATCCATTTATCATCATATTTATATGCCCATGCAATACAATTATATTTTGATGTTGCATCACTGGTAATTTGGAAATCAGGGTCGCCGGTTAAGCCGGGGAAATTACTCACAATCGCTTTTTTCAACTCAATTTTTTCACCCATAATTTACACGCTTCTTCAATAGTTATTTCCGGTTTGTCGGAGATTTTTGTATTGTATATAATATTTAATGCCCAAACTAAAGTAGAAGGATTATCCTTAATTTCAGCAATAATAAAAGGAACCGCATTTTTTCCCATAGCGACAATTTTTTGGAAACAGGGATCTTGTATGATTTGATTGGAAAATGAATAGAACATAGTATTTTTCTTCCATTGAGCAAGATATTCTTCAAAATTATTTCGCCTGACAATGTCTGTATAAACATTTTCATTTGCCTCCCTTATATATTGCTGAGTAACAGGATTTGAAATAATTGCATTTACATTGCTTATCGCATTGAAATCGCTATAAGCAAACACCGTTTTAGAAAATATCAATGCGCTTGACAACGTCAATGATTTAAGAGCAGACGAGGATTTTAGTTGCATAAATTTATTGCTTTTTGTGTCAGGCTATTAAAAAATAAATTGTTTTTTATCTCTCTTAGTTTTTCCATTTTGTCTGAAATTAAATCTTTATCAAACAATAAATCGGTTAATTCCAATATATCAATGTCGAAGATATAGTCTGTTTGTTTCTCATTTACCGGAACGGTTGTTTGGTTTATATAAGAATAAATATTTGTATCCGGGATAATCGTTTTCAACTTAAATGCATACTCTACCAAAGGATAAGGAAGCCCATCGGGCTTTGCCGAAGAAATCGTAGTGGTAAAATATTCCAATGGATCACTCAAATATTCCAATGAAAAGCGATTAACAAAGCGAATAGATATTCTTTTTATTGTACTTTGATTAAGTATTTCATGAAACATTTCAATAGAATCTAAACTTTTCTGTTTGAAATTTTCCCATCCTGTGTATTTATTTTCATCCGTGTAAGTAATCGAAGTTTCTTCAATAATTAAATTCTGTTTGTGATCTTTGGAAAAATAAGTGTATGAATTAATTTTAGTATCGGCTTTGCCTGTTACGGTTGAAATACCGGGAGTAAACGTCCGGGGCATATCTATGTTGGCATGATAATTATCTATCCGGTTGAGATATTTTCTTTTAAGAAGAGTATCATATTTAAGGAAATCATTTAATTTGATTCCCTCTTTCTGATATTTTATCTGAAATATAGATAAAATAACAGGTGGAACATTTAAATTAGGCCATTGAGATTCCATATTTATTTTTTTTTAGAATTTACAAAAGTACAACAAAATTATTGAAAAAATTTATTCTTTGAATTATAGACATGAAAAATAAACAAGGCATAACAGTTAATAAAGTACCGTCCGGTTACTCGTCTTGATAAAGGAAATCGTTGTAAGGAAACCGCCGGACATGAATTTCACGTGTTTTTTTGTAAATCAACGATTTAAGTTCTTCTATATTTCGTTTCTCTTTGGCGGAAATAAACACGCAATTTTCGTGCAATTTATTCATCCAGGTTTGTTTCAATTCATCCAAAGAAATATTTTTCCGGGTTTTAGGCGTTAAATCGTCGGCTTCTTTTTCGATATACGAAAAGGAGTCGATTTTATTGAAGGCTATGATGACCGGTTTTACTTCTTTCGTAATTTCATTTAAGGTCTGAGCGACTACTTCAATTTGTTCTTCAAAAGCAGGATGGGAAATGTCCACTACATGTACCAACAGGTCGGCTTCGCGCACTTCGTCCAAAGTGGATTTAAACGATTCGATCAGTTCGGTCGGCAATTTACGGATAAATCCAACGGTATCGGAGAGCAGGAAGGCCAGGTTTTCGATAGTTACTTTGCGAACGGTTGTATCTAAGGTGGCAAACAATTTGTTTTCGGCAAAAACTTCCGATTTACTCAACAGGTTCATTAAGGTTGATTTCCCCACATTCGTATAGCCGATTAAGGCTACGCGCACTAATTTTCCCCGATTTTTCCGCTGGTTGGCTTTTTGTTTGTCAATCTCTTTCAGGTCTTCTTTCAACTTGGATATTTTATTCAGGATAATCCGGCGGTCGGTTTCCAACTGGGTTTCGCCGGGGCCGCGCATCCGGAATCCCCCGCTACCGCCTCCGCTTTGCCGTTCAAGGTGCGTCCAAAGACGTTTCAGGCGGGGAAGCATATAGTTGTATTGTGCAAGTTCGACTTGCGTTTTGGCGTGAGCCGTCTGCGCACGCGCGGCAAAAATATCGAGAATCAGGCTTGTGCGATCCATAATTCTCACTTTCAGAATTGCTTCCAGGTTTCGTAATTGTTTAGGACTCAATTCGTCGTCAAAAATTACCAAACCGATTTCATTGTCTTCATTTTCGGTGAATTTCCTGATTTCGTCCAGTTTGCCTGCGCCGACAAAAGTAACGGAATGTGGTTTCTCCAACCGTTGCGTAAAACGTTTGACGGCCTGAATACCGGCCGTACCGGCCAAAAAATCCAGTTCGTCCAGATATTCCTTTACTTTTTCTTCGCTTTGTTCGGGGGTAATTACACCGACTAAAACGGCTTTTTCGCTTTCGACAGATTCTTTCATTAACTGATATTGAAAATAATGCCGGCAAAGGTAAATATTTCAAGGGAATATCTGCAACTTTCTTCCATAATATTGCCGGATTGCTTCGCTTCGCGGCTTGCAATGACGAGTGCGGTAATTCCCCGGTTGGTGCGAGGCACAGTTTCGCTCCAACCGGTGGTAATTTACAGTTGCTTTATTTAACTCGCTTAAAGTAAAGAACAGGATTAGCCGGCACCATCTCTCGACTTGTTATTGTATTAGCGGTCAGTTCCGAAATAACAAGTCCCAGATAGGTATTCGCCGTTGTACGTATATATACGACTCCGGCTGTTTCATCAAACCAAAAATTACTGACTGTCCTTTCTACAAAACCGTTATTATAACGGCAATTTAAACTTATGGTTTGATATCCTTCCGGCGAAGCGGTAACCGTTTTCCAAAAACCGAAAATTTCGGGATTGGGAATATCCTGAAGATTCTCATCGCATTCAACCCATTCTCCAAGCAGGCTGTCGGCAAAAGTGGGACGACCGTCAAGGTTGTCTTCCAAAACCCGGATAAGGCAACTGTCCTTAAATATTCCGTTATGAGTTGTTGCGACTATGGCGGCCGTACCCGGAGATTTGAATCTCACCGTTCCGTTATTTACTTCCGCAACATTTATGTTTTTGGTATGCCATTCCACGCTCTGTACCGCATCATACGGCAGCAGGTATGCATTCAGTTTAAGGGCTGTATTGCCTCTGGCAGTAACCGAATGTTTGTCGAGCCGGATTCCTGCAGGATAAGTGCCAATGTTCTTAAAGTTTTTCCATACGGGCGCGTTCCTGTATGCCTCTACACTGCCGTAAGGGACGCAAAGTGAAGCTTTGGTTAAATCGCTTACGGCAAATGCAGCGGAATGCATAGCCGGGGGAGTTGTGCCATTACACTCTATAACCTTCAGATTGCTAAAATCTGTAAAAGCACATTCGCCGATGGAATCAAGACTTGCAGGAAGACTGACTGTTTCCAGATTTGGGCAACCCCGAAAAGCCGACGAGCCAATAGATTTAATCCCTTCGCAAAGCTTGACTGAGGTTAATGCATTACAGAATGCAAATGTTCCTCCTTCTATGACTTTCACACTTCCCGGAACAGTTATCGATATTAAACCCGAACTTTGAAAAGCATTTGCCTCAAGCTTTGTAACGCTGTTGAGAATAGTTACCGAAGTTAACTTCGTTTTATAGAAAGCATATTCGCCGATGGATGTTACGCTGTTGGGAATATTAATGGAAGTTATCCCTGAGGCGTTGAAAGCATTTTTGCCAATGGCGGTTGCGCCGTTAGGGATATTGACGGACGGCAAACTGCTGCAACCGTAAAACATCCCTTCAGTAACTGCATTAATTCTGCCCTGAAATGTGATTGACTTCAAATTTTTACAGTTATAAAAGGATTGCTTTCCGAAATTAACATTATTATTAACTATAACAGTTTCAAGCGTCGAATAGGAAAATATGTCGTCTCCCAAAGTGTAGTTATCCGGAATTGTAACTGATTTTAATGGGCATCTGCTAAAAACTGATTTTCCAAAGGAAATGCCTGGCTTAAAGTCAATAGATTCAATTCCCGATCCACTAAATGCTTCATCGCCTACGGTAGAGTTGGCAGTGATATTGAAATATTTTAGATTGTTACAGTCCGCAAATGCACGGCTGCCTATACTTAAAGCGGCTTCGCTTATTTTGTAATTTCCGGTGAGATCATATACATTAAATTCATGCAGGTTACTGCAACCTTCAAATGCATGATTGCCTATACTTTTAACTTTGTCGGAACACTCAAAGAGCGGCAGTTGACCGCAACCTTTAAATGCACCTTCTCCTATGGACTGTAAAGACCATGGCATGACAGCTTCCTGCAAATATCCTAATCCGGCAAACCACCAGCTGCCTACGTGAGTGATACCTTCATCAACTG
>JAITCT010000039.1 GCA_031282925.1 Dysgonamonadaceae bacterium
TTTGCAGGATACGTGATTTTCAAATTGCTGGATGTTGCATTCGGACTCCGTGTTGCAAGACGTGTTGAAGAAGAAGGTTTGGATATCTACGAACACGGGGAAACAGCGTATAACTAAAAGTTATTTTTGAACTTAAAAGTGAAAGTCTTGGCGTTCCGGGAAATTTTAAAACCGGAATGCTAAAACTTTTTTTTGCGCGGTTTATGCGATTTTTGCTTATATTTGCCTCCGAAAAGATAAAAAATTCTGACGTCAATGCAATACAAAAACATCCTTGAAGAAGAAATCAAAAACAGGATTACACGGGACTTTTTTCAAAAATTTGACTGCACCGGAATATTGGGTAAAATCGACTTTGCCGTAAAAATGAAGCGCCCGCAGGATGCTGTTGATTTCAACGACGAATATCTGTTGTGGGCAGAAGCGAAACAAAAATCTGCCGACATACTTGCGATGCTGGCACAACTCGTTTTGACGATTGGCAAGGCACGGACTTTCGACAAAATACTTCCTCCTCCATTTTTAGGATGCTACGACAGCGAAAAAATCGCGTTCGTCCCATATTCCGAAATTCAAGACGTCTTCTATCAGAACGATTTTAACTGGAATGTTACCTCTTCAAATCACGAAACAAAAGAGTTTCGGCAGGTGTATGAACAGATAAAAAAGATTGTCGAAAATAACCCGCAACAAACATATCTCTTTTATTTTGTTCGGGACGAAAAAGAATTGCGGCAATTTATCCATGACAATTTTATTGCTGGAAAATCAGCTGTTGCAAAAAATAAGATAGATAAGAACAACTTCATTATCATTTACAATAAATGGCTCGAAACGGTAAAACCAACCATTCAGGTCAGTAATTGGAATACAGCAAAAAAAGCAGGTATCATTGACGGCGATTTTTATCTTGCCGACCTGCTTTCCGATGAGAACAAAACGTTGAAAGAAAAGCTGTTCGTACTTTTGAAAACCAATCATTACGAACTTGACAGAAAAATAGACGAATCGGGCTTTGAAAATTTCAAAACAACCGCCTTTTCCGATAACCAGAAAGCGCATAATGCTTTTTGGGCAAAATATGAACGCCCGCCCAAAGAAGATTACTGGGATTACATTATTGAACGGCGCGACCTGCTTGTTCCGCAAGACGTTCGCGAGCGCAAAGGCAGTTTTTTTACCCCGCGCCGGTGGGTAGAACTTTCGCAAAAATACATTGCCGACGTATTCGGAGACGACTGGCAGGACGAATATTACGTTTGGGACTGCGCTGCGGGAACAGGCAATTTACTCGCCGGACTTGCCAACAAATACAACATTTGGGCTTCTACTTTGGATAAACAGGATGTTGACGTAATGCATGACCGGATAAAAAACGGCGCCAACCTGCTCGAAGACCATGTTTTTCAGTTCGATTTCCTTAATGACGATTTTTCCAAATTGCCCAATGGACTGAAGAAGATAATCAACTCGCCGAAGGAAAGGAAAAAATTGATTATTTATATTAATCCGCCGTATGCAGAAGCAGCAAGTACGGCAACAGTAACCGGAACAAAAGAAAACAAGACAAATGTTGCTGTTACGACAAAAATCTATCAAAAATATCAGACTAAAACAGGAATAGCAGGACGGGAACTTTTTGCACAATTTTTTACCCGGATTTACTGCGAAATTCCGGGCGCGGCGCTTGCAGAATTTTCAAAGTTGAAAATTCTGCAAGCACCTAATTTCGAAAATTTCAGGAATTTATTTCAGGCAAAACTCGAAAAAATGTTTGTTGTACCTGCCGACACTTTCGATAACGTCAAAGGTAAATTTCCGATTGGTTTTTTTATCTGGGATACGGGTAAAGCAGAAAACTTCACTGGCATCAAATCAGATGTTTACGACGAGCAATGCAATCTTGTTTCTACAAAATATTTCTCATCCTATGCAAATACACAAACAATAAACGATTGGTTAATTTCAACGAGAAACAGGGTTAATGAAAAAAATATTGGTTTTATTTCCTGTAAAGGAAACGATTTTCAGAATACAAATTTGATTTTTATCATTAATGATAAAAGCCAGTTACCACACCCGAGAGGGACTTGGATTACCAATAAGAATTTCATTGAAATTTGCATTTATTTTTCCGTCCGCAAAGTAATTCCCGCTACCTGGCTCAATGACAGGGATCAGTTCCTTTTCCCAAACAAAAAATGGGAAAATGACGTTGAATTTCAAAATGACTGTTTAACTTATACGCTGTTCAACAACAATATATCTTCCGGGAACGGCGTAAACCACTGGATACCCTTTGCAGAAACGGAAGTAAACTCCCGCGACAAATTCGACAGCCATTTCATGGTTAGTTTTTTGAGTGGAAAAATCATAAAAAACGCTTATACGGATCTATTTTGGCAACTGGAGGAAGAAAATAAAAAGAATTCAAAAACAAGCTGGAAAGAAGGACAAAAACGTGAATTTTCCCTGGAAGCGCAAGCCGTCTTTGAAGTGGGCAAAGAGCTGTGGAAATACTACCACGTGCAGCCTAAATGCAATGTTAATGCTTCGCTGTACGACATTCGCGAACATTTTCAGGGACGAAACGAAAAAGGTAAAATGAATAGTATTTCTGCCGATGAAAAATATAACGGGTTGATAACCGCTTTACGCAATACGGTTAAAATCCTGGCAAAGAAGATTGAACCGAAAGTCTATGAATATGGTTTTTTGAAAGGATAGTATTCATGGGCGCAAGTATGCTTCAAATCAGACATCTCCGCTGATTATATAATTCCTTTATTATATAAAAAGCGGTTATTTGAAAACTTTTTGTATTTTTGCAGTCGAAAATGCAATAAATGAACGCATGAAAATTCATAAGGAAGGACACAAAATTATTCTTTATACTTTTGGAATACTGATACTCATTAATTTCACACTGTATCGGGTAGCAGGCAAAACCCTGTTTTTCTATTTCTTTTTACTTCTTTCCATTGGCATTGCCGCAATGATTATCAACTTTTTCCGCAGTCCGAACCGCATTTTTGCGAACTGCCGGCCGGGTACGGTTGCCGCTCCTGCCGACGGAACGGTGGTTGTTGTGGAAGAAGTGGACGAAAACGAATATTTTCATGATAAACGCCTGCAAGTTTCCATTTTCATGAGTTTGTTCAATGCGCATGTCAACTGGATTCCCTGCGAGGGTAAAATCATTGAACATCAATATCAGCCCGGCCGCTTCCTGGCGGCTTATCTGCCAAAATCGAGCGCCGAAAACGAACGCTCAACAATTGTAATCGAACTGGAGAACGGCGAAAAAATTCTGGCAAAACAAATAGCCGGAGCTATGGCCAAACGGATTGTAACTTATGCGAAAGCCGGCGAATATTGCAGGATTAATCAGCAAATGGGTTTTATAAAATTTGGTTCCCGGGTGGACTTGCTTTTACCCTTACATGCCGATGTGAAAGTTAAACCGGGCGAAAGCGTAAAAGGAAACCGAACGCTTATCGCTCAAATTTAATGCCTCAA
>JAITCT010000137.1 GCA_031282925.1 Dysgonamonadaceae bacterium
CGGCATCGCCTTCAAAACCCTGACGGCTTCTTCATCTAAGGAAATGTAAACGCCTTCTTCCATCGTAACGTCCGAAACCGTTCCATCGCGGTTAACCATGAAAGAACACCACACCCGACCTTGTATGCGTTGTTGCAAAGCGGCCGACGGATATTGAACATGACTGTAAATGAATTTGATCAATGCCGTATTTCCGCCGGGGAATTGCGGCGTTTCATCCGCTTCGTCCCCGTTTTGCTCATCCGTTCGGATAGCCGGATCGGGTTCCGTTTCAGGATTTTCCAAATCCTGACTTTGATTTTGTTCGTTCAATGCCATATCCTGTTTGTCCTGCTCTTCGGACAAAACTTTTTCCACAATTTCGTAGTCTTCGTAAACCGGCGGTTCCTGTTGTTCCGGCTTGCCCGTCTGTTGCTCGGCAATTTGTTCGGTTTCAGCATCCGCCGGAATATCTGCTGCAAATTCATTTTCAATAAAAACGGGAGCCTGCAATTCCGGCATTCCGGGATAATCCGGATAATCGCTTTTCCACTCCAACAATACGTAAAAAGCAGATAAAACGACTGCAAATCCCATCAAAAAAAAGATGGTTCGTTTGTTTTCCAAATCGGCTTCCGGTGTTTTTTTTGCTTCCATAGTTTTCAAATCCTGATGCAAAGATACTTTTTTCTTGTTTGATACGTTTATAGTGTATTAAAAAAAGTATTATTTTTGTGGAAAATTTTTGACAAGATGCAAAAGATATTTATCCTGTTTCTCCTGATTTTAAGCCGCTTTCCGATATACGCCCAAGATGGAAATTCGGCTTTTACTTATTTGCTTTTGCCGGGATCGGCGCGTGCGGCGGCTCTGGGCGGCACAAATATTTCCATTATTGAAAACGACCTTCCGCTGATTTATCAAAATCCCGGCTTTCTCGGCCGGGAAATGGATAATACGTTAAATGTAAATTATTTGTCATACGTTGGCGACGTTAAACTGGGAAGCGCCACGTTTGCCAAAGCGCTGGGGGAAAGAAGCGCCTGGGGCGTAGGCGTCAACTTTTCCAATTACGGCAAAATACTGCATACGACAAAAGATGACGAAATTCAGGGCGATTTGAACGCAAGCGATATTTGCGGGAATATCTTTTTTTCCCGCGATTTGTCCGAAATGATACGAGGCGGAGTAGCTGTTAAATTTGTTTATTCCAACTATCTGAATAATACGGCCATTGGCTTGGGCGTTGATTTGGGAATCAGCTATTATAATCGGGAAAAAGACCTTTCCATCGGTTTGACGGGGAAAAATTTGGGGCGGCAAGTCAAGGCTTACGAAGAAGAATTGCTCAATTTACCTTGGGATATTCAATTGGGTATCAGTCAGAAATTGGGTCATGCCCCGATTCGCTATTCGATTACGGGCGTTTATTTAACTCAGTGGAAATTCTATGATTTCCAACAGGGGGAAAAAGATTCTTTTGTGAAAACATTGTTCAAACACCTCGTTTTCGGAATTGAATTTCTGCCGACTGAGAATTTCTGGATTGCCGCAGGATACAATGTCAAACGGGGAGCCGACATGAGTCTCAGCGACGGAGGCAACAAATGGGCTGCCTTTTCCGTCGGCGCCGGATTGAAGGTAAAAGCCTTCAGCATAGGTTGCTCCGTTGCCAAATACCATCCGGCAGCCACCTCGTTTATGCTTAGCCTTTCCACCTCGTTAACGGAAATGAAATTATGAACAGGATAACGATTGCTGTCGACGGATATTCTTCATGCGGGAAAAGCACGATTGCCAAAGATTTAGCCAAAACGTTGAAATATACTTATATAGACAGCGGAGCCATGTACCGCGCCGTAACTTTGTACGCCCTCGAACACAATCTGTTTGAAGGCGATTATCCCAATGAAACAGTCTTGAAAAAACAAATCAACCAAATTCATATTGATTTCCGGTATAATGCGGCAACCGGAAAATCGGATACCTTCCTGAACGGCGAAAACGTAGAAAAAGAGATTCGCAGCATGGAAGTCGCCGGCAAAGTAAGTCCGGTTGCGGCAATCGGTTTTGTGCGGGAAGCATTGGTGAGGCAACAACAGGAAATGGGTAAAAACAAGGGTATTGTGATGGACGGGCGGGACATCGGGACGGTTGTTTTCCCCGACGCCGAATTGAAAATTTTTGTTACCGCACGGCCGGAAGTCCGGGCGCATCGCCGTTTGGCGGAACTGGCCGCCAAAGGTGAAAACGCGACGTTTGAAGAAGTCCTGGACAATTTAACCAAACGCGACCTCATCGACTCCACGCGAAAAGACGGCCCTCTGCGTCAGGCCGAAGACGCTGTGGTTATTGACAATTCCGACCTTACGGTTGAGGAACAGAACGCTATCATATTGAAATTGTTTAGAGATGTGAAATAATCCTCCTGCCTTCAGGAGATTAGGGGGTAAAATACTGTAGAATGAAATTTACTTCGTCCATCAAATTGTACAGGAAACTCCGGTACCGGAAAGGTTTCGGAGTTCATTCCCCTTTCATTTACAATTTGATTACCAAAGTGATTGAGGAAAACATACCTTATTACGTTTTTGATGAAATCGAGCACTTCCGGAAAGGGCTTGCGCTCCGGAAGGAAACCCAGCATAAAAATTACGGCGCGTTGCTGTTTCGCGTCATTCATTTTTTCAAATGCCGTACCATTCTGCAAATCAGGGCTTACACCGGCGTCCTTACTTTATACCTCTCTTTGGCTTCCCGGAAAAATTCCGCCTGTTACGCTTTGGAAGAACATTCCGACTGGCTGGACGCCGTAAAAGTTTTTGCCGGACAGCATCGGTTAGAAAACCTGCATTGGATGGAGGGAGATTATGCCGACAATTTACGCAAATTAAAAGCTATTATTCCGACATTCGATTTGATTTTTATTAATCGGTTGGGAAATGCGAAACAAACGGCGGAAACCGTCGAATTAACCCGGTCGTTTATCGGCGAAAAATCTATCCTGATTATCGACGGGATATATAAAAATAAAGCGATGAGAACTTTATGGGAAAAGGTAAAACACTTTCCCGAAACAAGCGTTACCATTGATTTGTTTGCTTTGGGCATTATTTTCTTTGATAAGAAATTACACAAACAACATTATAAAAACTATTTTGATTATGGCAAAAAGCAAAATCTATACGAGAAAAGGCGACAGCGGTTATACCTCTTTGGCTGGCGGAAAAAGGATACCCAAAACGAGTCCGAGACTTGAGGCTTACGGAACTGTTGACGAGTTAAATGCTTTCATCGCTTGCCTGTCGGAAGAAATCGACAATGCACAGGACCGTCAATTCCTGCTGGGGATTCAATATAACCTGTTTACTTTGGGCAGTTACCTGGCGTCGGAAGCCGGCACGATGGACTGCCCCATTTCCGAAGAGAATATAAAGGAAATCGAATCGGAAATGGACGGGATTGATGCGATATTACCGCCGCTGAAGTATTTTATACTGCCGGGAGGCTGCAGGAGCAACGCTTTGGCGCACGTTTGCCGTACCATTTGCCGCAGAGCGGAAAGAAACATCTTTCAAATTACGGAAATCGACCGGATGGATAAAAAAGCCTTGCAATATGTCAACCGCTTATCCGATTATTTCTTTTTATTTTCCCGAAAGCAAAGTTTTTACAAAAAAAGTAAAGAAATTATCTGGGAAAGCCCTTGTAAATAAAAGAAATATTTCTACTTTTGCGAAAAATTTACATATTACGGGTGTATTTCCTTCTCACTGCGTCTTGCGATGAGGCCGAATGAAAATTGACACGGTCAAATGCGGCAATTTGAATTGCACCTTAGTTTTGCTGTTTGTACAATCTTTTAATGTGATTTGGTATGTATTGGACTTTAGAATTAGCTTCAAAATTAGAAGACGCCCCATGGCCTGCAAGTAAGGATGAATTGATTGACTATGCCTTTCGATCGGGCGCTCCCCAGGAGGTTATTGAAAATCTCCAGGACATAGAAGATGAAGGGGAGATTTATGAATCTATTGAGGATATTTGGGCGGATTATCCTACCAAAGAAGATTTTTTCTTCAATGAAGACGAGTATTAACGCTAAAAAACAATGCGGAGGGAGGCACTGAGCGCTATGAATGGATATTTGGATATGGAACTCTTGCGTTTCACTACCGCAGGGAGTGTTGATGACGGAAAAAGTACGCTGATCGGACGGTTGCTCTACGATAGCAAATCCGTTTTTGAAGACCAGCTGGAAGCCGTAAAGACGGCGAGCGAACGGCTGGGTAATGAAGAGATAAACCTGGCCCTGCTAACCGACGGGCTTCGCGCCGAAAGGGAGCAGGGCATTACAATAGACGTTGCCTACCGTTATTTTGCCACGCCGAAACGGAAGTTCATCATTGCCGATACGCCGGGACACATCGAATACACCCGGAATATGGTTACGGGCGCTTCTACCGCCGATGCGGCTGTTATTCTTGTTGATGCGCGGAACGGTATCGTCGAGCAGACCAAACGCCATTCGTATATCGCTTCGCTGCTGGGAATCGACAACGTGATACTGGCCGTCAACAAAATGGATTTGGCCGGCTTTTCGGAAGAAGTTTTCCTCAACATCAAATCGGAGTACGCCGGAATTGTAAACCGGTTGACTTTGAAGAATGTACACTACATCCCCATCTCGGCGCGCGACGGCGACAATGTGGTCAACCCTTCCGGAAATATGCTCTGGTACAAAGGCGCTACCTTGCTGAACTTGCTGGAAACGCTGCCCGTCAAGGAAGACCTGGATAAGCTCCCCCTGCGTTTCCCCGTGCAGTACGTTATCCGCCCGCAGAGCGATAATTTCCACGATTACCGCGCCTACGCAGGCCGGTTGGCAAGCGGAGGAGTAAAAGTGGGGGACAGGGTTGTCATATTACCCTCGTTCACCGAATCGACCGTTAAAGCCATTGACGAAGCCGACCGGTCTTTGGATGCGGCATTTGCTCCCCGGTCGGTATCGCTCCGCTTGAACGACAACCTGGATGTGAGCCGCGGCAACATGATTGTGAAGAGCGGCAGCCTGCCGTTTACCGGCGCGGATATTTCCCTGCTGGTTTGCTGGCTCAACCACCGCCCGCTGAACGTGGGGGACAAATACATCGTCCGGCATACTACGGACGAAGTCTTTGGAATTGTCAAGGAGGTTGCTTTCAAAGTAAACATCAATACCCTGGAAAATATAACCGACGATAAGGTCGTCAGGATGAACGACATTGCCCACATCCGGATAAAAACTTCCAAACCCCTGCACTACGATTTGTATGCCGGCAACCGCGTAACGGGAAGCCTTGTCCTCATCAATGAAGCCACGTTTGAAACTGCAGGCGCCGGTATGATTGCAGAACCGTTTTAAACTTAGGTGACGAAAATATAGAAGAACAAATTATCAAAAAAGCAAGAATGAGTTTTGACAAAAAAAATGGAAATAGGCATTATTCCTAAATTTGAAGAACAAGGTTGGGTTGACAGAACCCGCTTTCCCATAGATTTAGACAATCATAGCAACTTTTTCCCATTACTGCCAATACAAGAAATAATGCCACAAATACTTCCTCTCTATAACGCAATATTTAAAATAACAAGATACGGAGTTGAACATACCAACATAAAAAAATCATATGGAAGAATTAAAATATTTCAAATTAGCAAAACAACTCAATGAGAGATTTCGTGAAGAACTTCTTAAAAAAGAGGCACA
Source organism: Dysgonamonadaceae bacterium (assembly GCA_031282925.1). Taxonomy (GTDB): domain Bacteria; phylum Bacteroidota; class Bacteroidia; order Bacteroidales; family Azobacteroidaceae; genus Azobacteroides. Next base: position 5,729 of record JAITCT010000137.1, read on the forward strand.
TTTTAGAGGGAATATAAAGTCGTGTTCTTTAATATCGCTCAATAGAGAAACACCTGCGATAGGTATAAGTGACATCTTAACAGAAACTGCTGCAGAAAGTAAGTTGTCAGAATTCGAGCCACAAAAACCAGGTCTGAAAATTCCCAAAAAATATCTTCAATCTTGGATTATTCTCCATGCCATAAAACATAATCATATATTACCCTTTGGCGATAATCTGAATCTGACTTTTATAACTTCTGAATTAGCGATTGTATTACGGGGCAACAAACGTGTCAATGATATTTTAGCAATTAATGAAAATGAAGACCTTGTTGTAATAAAATTATTGTGTCAAGAAAATAAAAAAGAACAAGCTAAAGAACAAGCTCTTGAATTCAAAAAAATTATAGAGGATGAAGATGAAAAAGATTTTTTCAAAGAATTAACCAAATTAATGACAGGAAGAAGTTGGAGTGGCAATGTAAAATGTGTGATTGTGTGGACAAAAGACGCACAGAACCCAAGACGTGAAGAAATAGAGGTTTATCAATTATAACATCTTGATAATTACACATTTGAAAAATCATGAAAATCACAATTCACAGAGGCATAGACCAAATAGGAGGTTGCATAACCGAAATTGCAACTGAAACAACTAAAATATTTATTGACTTGGGACACAATTTGCCTGAAGGAGGAGATAAACCTGCAGAAGATAAAAATGCCAATAGCAAAAGTATCGAAAAACTGACAAAAGATTGCAATGCTATTTTTTATACGCATTATCACGGCGACCATATTGATTTGTATAAATATGTACCCGAAAATATTCCGCAATACATTGGTGAAATTGCCAAACAAGTGATGATCAGCAAAAGTAAAAGATTGGCAAAAATTCCCAATGGCAATATTACAGAAAAAGATGTTGAAAAATTAGAAACATTTAAAACATTCAAAGAAAAGGACAGAATCGAGATTGGCGATATCAGCGTAACGCCTTATTTTGTCAGTCACTCAGCCTGCGATTCGTATATGTTTTTGATTGAAGCAAACGGCAAAAATATTTTACACACGGGCGATTTTCGAGAACACGGCTATTTAGGTAAAGGATTGATTCCTACACTTGAAACATATATTACAAAACAAAGAATTGATGTGCTGATAATCGAAGGCACGATGTTGTCGAGGTTGCAAGAGGAAGTTAAGCACGAAAAAGATTTGAAAACCGACGCCATTGAATTATTCAAAAAATACAAATATTCGTTTGTGTTTTGTTCTTCGACCGATATTGACCGCCTGGCAAGTTTTCACGAGGCAAGTAAAAAATGTGGAAGAAGTTTTCTTTGCGACAATTATCAAAAAGAAGTTTTAGACATTTTTACTAAGTATGCCAAATCGGATCTTTTTAAGTTTGACAACGCATATTTTTACAAGCACAATCACGAAAAGCAATTTGAACTAATTAAGGAAAAGGGCTTTTGTCTGCTGATACGCAGTACAAAAATTGAAATGATAAAAGAATTATTGAAACATTTACCACAAGAAGAAACTTTATTGATTTATTCTATGTGGGATGGGTACATTAATGAAAATGTAAAAAAAGGCGAACATTGTAAAAGAGAATCCCTCCAAATTTGGAACCTTTTTAAAAATAGACAAAAATTGCACACAAGCGGACACGCCACCCCTGAAACATTGACAAAAGTTTGTCAATTAGTTAATCCAAGAACAGCTATTATCCCAATACATAGTGAACATTCTGCCGATATTTACAGGTTAAATATTTCTGCCGAAATGAAAAAGAAAATAATCTGCCAAAATGAAGGAGAAAATAACCTCATTTTTTCGTTTTAACAAATAAAACGAAAAATATGCGACAGTTGAAAATCGAAAAAGCGAACAGAGTAACAAGCGCTACGGCACTTTACGAAATAGAATATAATAGTAATAGATCGCTACTATACAATTAGAAGAACAAATATTATTACAATATGAAACAATTGGTCAACGCATTAAGCAAATCGCTTGAAGGCAAAACAGCGGAAGAAGTCCTGGAATGCGTATTGCAAAAGTACGGCAAACGCATCGCTTTAGCCTCAAGCCTGGGTATCGAAGATCAGGCGCTGACGGATATGATACTGAAGATAAATCCGTCGGCACGCATTTTTACGATAGATACGGGACGCCTTTTCCACGAAACCTATTCGTTGATAGACAGGACAAACCGGACCTACGGAATAAAGATGGAAGTCTATTTCCCAGACTTTGCGCACGTAGAGAAATATGCGGCCTGCAACGGCGTTAATGCCTTTTACGAGAGCGTTGACCTGCGGAAGGAATGTTGCCGGATTCGCAAGATACTGCCGCTGCAGAGGGCATTATCCGACCTTGACCTGTGGATTTGCGGACTCAGGCAGGAACAGTCGGTTACGCGGACAGGCGTGAAGGTTGTCGAATGGGATGAAGCAAACCGGCGGATTAAAGTGAATCCTCTTGCACAATGGAGCGAGCAGGATGTTTGGAACTATATCAAAGCAAATAATGTCCCCTGCAATACCCTGCATGACAAAAACTACCCCAGCATCGGATGCCAACCCTGCACGAGAGCCGTGCAAAGCGGCGAAGACGTCAGAGCCGGCCGCTGGTGGTGGGAAAACCCCGAACACAAGGAATGTGGTTTACACCGGTAAAATGTTTCTCCCGATAGCCATCAACATAACCGGCAAAAAAATACTGATTGTCGGAGGCGGGAAAGTAGGCTACCACAAAGCCGCCGTCCTGAGCCGGTTCACCGGTGAAGCGACAGTCGTTTCCCCCCGTTTCCACGAAGGCTTCCGCACCCTGCCCTTTACCCTGGTCGAAAAGGAATATGCAAAAAAAGACCTCGAAGGAGTATCTCTCGTGTATATCTGCACGGAAAATGAACAGTTGAACAGGCAAATCAAACGGGACGCCGCCGAAAGGGGCGTCCTGGCCTGCGTGTGCGACAACCCCCGGCTTTGCGATTTCACATCCCCTGCCATATTCAAACAGGGCGACATTTGCATAGCAGTATCATCCGGCGCCCGCGATGTACGCCGGTCAATAGCCGTGCGCAACCGGATAGCGGCGCTGGTCGAAAACGGGGAATTAAAGATAGAGAGCGGTGATACGGTGTAAGCTCATCAATCATGCAACCTGCGGGCTGGAAGAACGCGAACGGTCTGCCTCCCGCATCGGCGCGGACGAGGCAACGCCGCACGTACTGCTGAAAACCTGCAACAGGACGGAATTATACTGGGGGGACGGAACGGTTTCGGACGACATGGTGCGCCATGTTTTCCGCGTAGCCGCAGGATTGGAGTCAGCCCTGGTCGGCGAAAGAGCCATACAGGGTCAAATCAAGCAGGCCTATGCCGAAGCCTTGTCGAAGTATAAACTTTCGTCCACGCTCAACCGGCTGTTTCAAAGCGCCATGTACACAGGAAAGCGCGTGCGCTCCGAAACCCGTATCGCCGAAGGCGCCGTATCGCACAGCCAGGTAACCGTAGAAATATTGAAACAGCGGAACGTTAACCTGAAAGACAAAATCATCGGAATCATCGGGGTCAACAAGCTCATTGAAGACGCCCTGAAATATCTTATATCCCGCGGAGCCGTCCATATTTTCCTCTCGAACCGGAACGTGGAGAAAGCGCAGGCCTTAGCCGCCAAATACAAAGGAACAGCCGTGGGACTTGACCGGAAAGCGATGATAATCGGAATATCGGATATACTGATTTGCGCAACTTCCGCACCGCATACGATCATCCATCCGGAAGACTTCGCGCAGAAAGCGGAAGATATCCTCATTTTCGACCTGGCATTCCCGCGGGATGTGGACCCTGCCGTCGGGCAACTGAATCACGTAACTTTGCTGAATTTGGAAGACATAGAGCTTTTCGCTCAAAAGAACATTTCCCTGCGGAAGGAAGAGATTGTTAAAGCGGAAGCAATTATCGAAGCGGAAATAACCAAATTCTTCCGATGGTTGCAATTTGCATTACATTGAGAACTGACAATCAATAATTGGCCGCAACCGCGTCATTGCGAGCCGCAAAGCGATGAATTGTGCATTACCGCAGTTGTCATTGCGAGCCGAAAGGCGAAAAAATCCCAAATAATACATTTTT
>JAITCT010000166.1 GCA_031282925.1 Dysgonamonadaceae bacterium
CTTTAGGCAAAAATCCTGTTTTTTAGTGATTAACAAAAGATTTTCCGTACATTTGCACAATAATGGGAAGAATAATCGCCATTGACTACGGGAAAAAGCGGACAGGCATCGCCGTTTCCGACCCGATGCAACTGATAGCGGGAGGATTGACTGCCTTGCCAAGCGTAGAGGTTGTACCTTTTTTAAAAAAGTATATGGCCGGAAATAAAGTGGATACATTTATACTGGGCGAACCCCGGCAAATGGATTACCGGCATTCGGAAAACTGGGACAGGGTTGTGCAATTCGGAAAGCATTTACAAAAAACCTTTCCCGGAATAGAAATCAAAATGGTTGACGAACGGTTTACATCTGTTTTAGCGCACCAAGCCATGCGGGAAGGCGGACTGAAAAAGAAAGACCGGCAAAATAAGGCTCTGGTTGACGAATTAAGCGCTACAATTTTATTACAATCTTATTTAGAAACAATTAAAATATGATCTTACCGGTATATTTATATGGACATCCGATATTACGGAAAGTTACCCGGGACATTTCACCGGATTACCCCAACTTGAAACCTCTGTTGGACAACATGTTTGAAACTTTGCATAATGCCGACGGCATTGGTTTGGCCGCGCCTCAAATCGGTTTGGAAGACCGGATTCTGGTGGTTGATTTGAATCCTTTGGCCGAGCAGGATGCCTCTTTAAAAGATTTCAGGCAGGTTTTCATCAATGCGCACATCATCGAAAGAGACGGGACGGAAGAAACGGTCGAAGAGGGTTGCCTTTCCATTCCCGGTATTTACGAAAAAGTGCCGCGGAAAAACAGGATCCGAATCCGGTATTTAGACGGAAACCTGCAACCGCATGACGAGGTTTTCGAATCTTATAAAGCGCGGGTTATCCAGCACGAATATGATCATCTGGAAGGGATTCTGTTTATTGATCATATTGCCGGTATCCGGAAACAGTTGATTCGTTCCAAATTGAACAAAATCATGAAAGGTGATGTTAAGTGTTCTTATAAAGTTAACCCTGCTCCCAAGAAATAAATATGTGCGAAAAATTCATCAAATATTACAGGGCGTTTTTGTGCCTTTGCGTTTCCGCGTTTATTTTTTCATCCGTCAATGCACAGATTAACACAAACAGGGTGCTTACCATCGGTAAGAATGCGTTTTATTTTGAAGACTATATCCTTTCCATTCAGTATTTTAATCAGGTAATCAAATCTAAACCCTACCTCGCAGAGCCTTATCTTTACCGGGCAATGGCCAAATTAAACCTCGACGACTACCGGGGCGCCGAAAACGACCTGACCCTTTGCCTCGAACGAAATCCTTTTTTGATTCTCGCTTATTTATACCGTGGTATTGCCCGCCAATATACAGGTGATATGGAAGGTGCTGTCAAAGATTATGACAAAGGCCTGGAATTTCGTCCCGAAGACAGGCAAATGCTTATAAACAAGGCTATTGCTTATGTGCAAAATAAAGATTACGATTCGGCGCTGGCCACTCTGGATTTGCTGGTTACCTGCCAGCCCAAGTTTGTACAGGCATATCTTACAAGAGGTTCCGTTTATTCCGAAAAGGGCGATACGCTCAAAGCCCTGGCCGATTTCAACAAATCAATTGAAATGGATAAATATTTCGCTCCCTCATACGGACAACGCGCCATGCTTTTGTACCAAATGGGAAAATACAAAGAATCTTCGGAGGATTTTACGGAAGCTATCCGGCTGGAACCCAAGCAGGTTGGGTATTACATCAATCGCGGTCTGGTGCGTTATTACATGAACGACCTGCGGGGTGCAATGGCCGATTACGACGCGGTGATGATTCTGGACGCCAACAATACAATAGCCCGTTTCAACCGGGGATTGTTGCGCGAGCAGGTCGGCGACGTTTACCGCGCAATCGAAGATTTCGACGTGGTAATCAAAAACGAACCCGACAATTTCATGGCCATTTACAATCGCGCGATACTCAACAACGAAGCGCGTAACTACCGGAGCGCCGCCGCCGATTTAGACCTCGTTTTAGGCGAATATCCCTATTTTGTTCCCGGATATTACTTCCGTTCGGAAATCAAGCGCTCCCTGCGCGATGTCAAAGGCGCAGACGCCGATTATTGGTATGCTTACGATTTGGAACAAAAACTGCGGAAAGAAAAAGAAAAAGGGAAAATCGTTACGGGAAAAACCGTCTCTGACGCTCCGGACAAAGATGCCGCGGAAGACAATACAGGGAAAAAGACCCGCGAGAAATCGGACAAAGACATTGAAAAGTTCAACCGTTTGGTTGTGTACGACCGTGAAGAAGAAATCAAATCTTCCTACAAAAACGAAATCAGGGGAAAAGTGCAAGACCGGCAAGTCAAGGTTGATATGCAGCCGCAATTTGTAATTACTTATTACGAAAAAACGGAAGATATTGACAGGACGGCAGCCCGTTACGACAAAACGGTTTCGGACTTCAATGCCCGGATGGTGTTGAAAATGCAGTTGAAAGCAACCAACAGCGAAGCCGCGCTCACCGACCGGCAAGCCGAATATCATTTCAAATCAATTGACGATTATTCCCTGATTATCGACCGCAATCCGGATGATGTTGACGCTTATTTCGGGCGTGCTTTGGATTTTATGGTGTTGCAGGACTTGTCGGAAGCGATTGACGACTACAACAGGGTAATCGCTTTGAATCCGAATTTTCTTTTGGCGTATTTCAACCGCGCCGTTGTCCGCTACAAACTAACGGAAATCGAGAGCGTCAACAACAACCGTTCCCACGCAACCGGCAGCCCCGCCGATAAGCGTCCGCACAACTATGAATTGATTATGCAAGACTACGCAACGGTTATTCAACAGAACCCCGATTTTGTATATGCCTATTTCAATCGCGGAAATCTTCTCGGCCTGCAAAAGGACTATAAAGCTGCTATTTCGGATTACAGCGAAGCGATAGAACGGAATCCCGAATTTGCGGAAGCTTTCTACAACAGAGGGCTAACGCGGTTATCCACCGGGGAAACCGCCAAAGGAATTGCCGACCTGAGCCGCGCCGGCGAATTGGGGATGGCTGATGCTTACAGTATCATCAAGAAAATGACTGCGGATTGAACAGAGGGGCTTGCCCGTATGCAGCGAAAGTATACGCCTGTATGCAGCGGAAGCATACGCCCGCAGGCAACAGAAGCATACGCCCGTAGGCAGCGGGAGCATACACCCGTGTGCAGCGGAAGCATACACCTCTTGTTGCGACAGGTTGAACCTGTCAGAATAGACGGGCGCGAGGTAGAACCTCGCACCAACATTGTAATAGTTATTTTCCACACAATTCTTTGTGTCTTTGCAAAGTATATAACCTCACTGCGTCATTGCGAACCGCGAAGCGG
>JAITCT010000060.1 GCA_031282925.1 Dysgonamonadaceae bacterium
GTGAAGCCGAACGTTATTTGCAAAACGCAAGGCAAATCCTGTCGGAAAAAGCCGAAAAAGACGGCAACTATTATAAGGATAGTAAATATGTGAAAATGGCCGGTAATACGGCATGGAACGGTGTGCTTGTTGCACTTGATGCGGTGTTAGGTGTGCGTAAAGGATTAAAAACAAGGCAGCGGCCTGATTTCCATGATTATCAGGCTGCAATGTCGGCTAAAGATGCCAAAATGTCGCGTCCCTTATTCTTTGCATACGAATCGTTACACAAGGTTTTAGGTTATGATGGAAACGCACGCTATAAAATAGTGCAGGACAGTTTGGAGCAGGCAAAGTTTATTATTGACTGGGCGAATAAACATTATCAGGACGTGGAGGTATAAGATGAAACGCAATATTTTTATTATGATAACAACATTGATGTTCTTTTCATGTGCAAAAGAACAACCCGCAAGGTTAACCGTACAGGAAGAACAATTTGATTACAACGTAGAACAATTTGCCGATTTGGGAGTTCTTCGTTATCAGGTAACCGACTGGGACAGTCTTTCTTTACAACAAAAAAGTTTGATTTACTGCCTCAACGAAGCGGCATTGTACGGCCGCGACATCTTATTTGACCAGAACAACCGTTACAATTTGGCTATCCGGCGCACTTTGGAAGCTGTTTATGCAAATTACAAAGGAGATACGGCGAGCGCAGATTATCAGGCATTCGCAGTGTATCTGAAAAGAGTCTGGTTTTCCAACGGGATTCATCACCATTACGGAGAAGAAAAGTTTTTACCCGGATTTTCCAAAGAATTTTTCACCAATGCCGTCAAATCCTTGGATTCTACTTTAGTACCCCGGCGTGAAAATCAATCGGTCGACACTTTTCTTGACGAAATCATTCCGGTCATGTTTCAGCCCGAACTTTATGCGAAAAAAGTCAATCAAGACAGCGGCATTGACGTGATTGCCGGTTCGGCCAATAATTATTACGGGGAAGGCGTTACCCAAAAGGAAGTGGAACTGTTTTACAACGCCATGAAAAATCCGAACGATTCCACGCCCGTGCCTTTCGGATTGAACAGCCGTTTGATAAAGAAAGACGGAAAATTGGTCGAAGAAATCTATAAAACCGGCGGTTTATATTCCCCTGCTATCGAAAAGATTGTCTATTGGTTGGAAGAAGCCGGGAAATACGCCGAAAATCCTCAACAAAAGAAAGCGATTGAGTTGCTTGTGGATTTTTACAAGACCGGCGATTTGAAAAAATACGACGAATATTCCATCGCATGGGTAAAAGATACGGAATCGGTAGTGGATTTTGTCAACGGGTTTACCGAATCCTACGGCGATGCCCTCGGATTGAAAGCAAGTTGGGAAGCCTTAGTCAATTTCAAAGACCTGCAGGCAACCGCCAAAACAAAAGTCATCAGCGAAAATGCCCAGTGGTTTGAAGACCATTCGCCGGTAGCCCCGCAATTCAAAAAAGAGAATGTCAAAGGCGTCAGCGCAAAAACCATTACGGCGACTATCCTGGGCGGCGACTGCTATCCTGCTACGCCGATTGGCATTAATTTACCGAACTCCAACTGGATACGAAAAGAATACGGTTCAAAATCTGTTACGATAAGCAACATCACGGAGGCTTATGATAAAGCGGCTGCCGGCAACGGATTTCTTGATGAATTTGTGTGCTGTCCCGCCGAAAAAGAAATCATGGAAAAATTCGGATCGCAAACCGATAATTTACATACCGATTTGCATGAATGTCTCGGCCATGCCTCCGGACAATTACTGCCGGGCGTAAACTCCGATGCGCTAAACATATATGGTTCTACCATTGAAGAAGCCCGCGCCGACCTCTTCGGACTGTATTATATTCCTGATCCCAAAATATTGGAAATCGGTCTTTTGAACAATCCGGAAGCCTATAAAGCCGAATACTACAAATACATGATGAACGGTCTGATAACCCAATTGTCGCGCATTGAACCGGGAAAGCAAATCGAAGAAGCGCACATGCGCAACCGTTCGTTAATTGCCCATTGGGTGTTGGAACGCGGACAAGCGAATAAAGTCGCCGAATTAGTAAAAAAAGACGGCAAAACGTATGTTGTCATCAACGATTATGAAAAGATGCGAACCCTAATCGGCGAATTACTGGCTGAAGTTCAGAGAATTAAATCGGAAGGCGATTTCGCCGCCGCCAAGCAATTGGTAGAGCAATACGGAGTAAAGGTTGATTTGGAATTGCACAAAGAAGTGCGCGAACGCTATGACAAGTTAGGAATTGCACCCTATAAAGGTTTTGTTAATCCGGTCTATGAAGCCGTAAAGGACAAGCAAGGCAACATTATTGATATAAGAATAAGTTACAAAGAAGGTTATGCCGAACAAATGATGCGATATTCCGAAGATTATTCGCCGCTTCCGACATACAACGGCAAATAATATAAGGACTTATGCATAAAGACGACAATGATAAAGATGAGAAACTGAAATCCATGCTTGCGCAAAAAAAACTAAAAACAAAAAATCATAATTCTTAATTAACAACAATGAGTGTAGATGTTTTATTAGGCCTGCAATGGGGCGACGAAGGAAAAGGAAAAATAGTTGATGTTTTAACACCCGGCTACGATATTATTGCCCGTTTCCAAGGCGGCCCGAATGCCGGCCACACCCTGGAATTTAAGGGGGAAAAATATGTATTACGGTCTGTCCCATCCGGTATTTTCCAGGGAGGGAAAATCAATATTATCGGGAATGGCGTCGTATTAGACCCTGCATTATTCAAAGCCGAAGTGGAAGCGCTTGAAGTTTCCGGTCATGATTTAAGCAAACATCTGTATATTTCGCGGAAAGCCCACTTGATTCTCCCTACCCACCGCCTGTTGGATTTGGCCTGCGAAGCCCAAAAAGGAAGCGGAAAAATCGGGACAACCGGCAAAGGAATCGGGCCTGCATATACCGATAAAACAGGCCGTAACGGATTGCGAACAGGCGATTTGGATTATAACTTTGAAGTAAAATACAAAGAAGCCGCCGCACGGCATGAAATTTTATTGCAACAAATGAACTGTGAGTACGATTTGGCCGCTTTGGAAAAAGAATGGTTTGAAGGCATTGATTTTATCAGAAAATTTCCGTTGATTGACAGCGAACATTTTATAAATAATGCTTTACAAAACGGGGAAAAAGTGTTGGCCGAAGGCGCTCAAGGCACCCTGCTCGACATTGATTTCGGTTCTTATCCCTTTGTAACTTCGTCCAATACCGTATGCGCCGGCGCTTGTACCGGTTTGGGAATTTCGCCTTCCAAAGTCGGAAAAGTGTACGGCATATTCAAAGCCTATTGTACGCGGGTCGGAAGCGGCCCTTTCCCAACCGAATTATTTGACGAAACGGGACAAAAAATGAGGAACTTGGGTTGCGAATACGGTTCGGTAACCGGACGACCCAGAAGGTGCGGATGGATTGATTTGGTCGCCCTGCGCTATGCCGTTATGATAAATGGCGTTACCGATTTAATCATGATGAAATCGGATGTTTTGGACAGCTTTGAAACGGTTAAAGCCTGCGTCGCCTACAACATCAATGGCGTTGAAACCGAAGATTTCCCGTTTGAAATCAACGACTCGGTCAAATCTGTTTATGCGGAGTTTCCCGGCTGGCAAACAGGCATGACAAAAATGCAGTCGGAAAGTGAATTTCCCAAAGAATTTAATGCTTATATGTCATTTTTAGAAAAAACGCTGGATGTAAATATTAAAATTATCTCGGTCGGACCCGATCGGGAACAAACAATTATCCGTTATGCGGAATAATATGATTTCGGTATAATATTTGTAAAGTAAAGCAACAATATTAATTTAAATTTTTATAAAATGAGTATCTACTGGGTTTTATTAATTGGAACTGCGCTTGCCGGCTGGCTGGTACAGTGGAATTTGAAGAACAAGTTCAAAAAATATTCCAAATTGGCTTTGGGAAACGGGATGACGGGAAAAGACGTCGCTGAATTAATGCTTCGCGAAAACGGAATAACCGATGTCCGGGTAGTAGCGACAAACGGCTTGCTGACGGATAATTACAATCCCGTAAACCGTACAATCAGTTTAAGTGAAGATGTTTATGGAAGTTATAGCGTAACTTCGGCAGCTGTTGCCGCCCACGAAACCGGCCATGCCATCCAGCATGCACGGGCTTACAGCCCTTTGAAAATGCGTTCGGCGCTGGTGCCGGTCATCAATTTTTCTTCCAGATGGGTAACCTGGATCATTCTGGGAGGTTTGCTGCTTATGGGTTCCGGCAACAAAATCGGTTCTACTCTATTATTAGCCGGCATCTTTCTTTATGCAGCCATTACGTTGTTCAGTTTCATTACTTTACCGGTTGAAATTGACGCCAGCAAACGGGCTTTGACCTGGTTAAGCAATGCGGGAATCACCAATTCTCATACTTATTCCCCGGCACAAGAGGCTTTGAAAGCCGCAGCTTATACTTATGTTGTTGCTGCTTTAAGTTCTTTAGCCACACTTATTTATTACATTTGGATTTATCTTGGAAGGAGAGATTAGTGGCATCTAAAAAAATAAAACTAAAGCTGACCGGTATCACGTTCAGCCAGGTACAGGCAGGCGCTTACGCGTTGATATTGGACGAAGACGAAGGAGTGCGCAGGGTTCCGATTATGATCGGGACGCCGGAAGCTCAGTCTATAGCTATTTTTCTGGAACGGCTTCGTCCTCCTCGCCCCATCACGCACGACTTGTTTGTTTCCTTAACTAACATGCTGAATATAAAACTAAAAGAAATTTTCATTCATAAATATGAGGAAGGTATTTTCTTTTCGTCATTAATTTTTGACGATGGAGTCAAAGAAATTCATCTTGACGCACGGGCATCGGATGCCATTGCAATCGCTATTCGCACCGGTGCGGATATTTTTATTACAGAAGAAATCATGAATGAGGTATCTATTGAGCCGGAAGAAATCATCGAAAAAACGGAAAACATTCCCCAAGAAACCGACCTCGCTATTGACAATATGGATCTTGATGATCTTCAAAATGCTCTGGATGAAGCCATTGTAACGGAAAACTACGAAAAAGCTTCTTATATCAGGGATTTAATCAAAAAATTAAAATAATAACATACTGCCAAGTACGAATCAAATCTCCCTGTAAACAAAACGGGATTATGCTGTTTCAATAACATAATCCCATTTTTTCTGCCTGACTGCTTCAGCGAGCCGCTTCGATAGACATTTTACGGAACTCTTTCAAGGCTTTTTCAATAGCCAGCGAAGTTTTTCGGGCGCGGGTTCCCGCCGCCTTGTTCCCTTTTTCTGCCTGTAACTCTGCTTCTTGAGAGAAGTCGGTGAAAAGATGATTTAAATTTGCAACTAATGCTTTCATTTTTTTTGTTTTAAAAATTCGGGCAAAGGTAATAAAATTTTAATAAAGAACAGCATAAATTAATCATGCCCCCAGGGCAAACGCATTAAAAATTGAGCAAATCAATCAAATAATCCAGACTCCACGATGCTTTGAGGCGTTTACGGCGTAAAGAACAGGATTTATCGGTATCTTTTTTTAAGATGTTGA